>CAZNXP010000015.1:0-16397 GCA_964576955.1 uncultured Algimonas sp. | reverse complement strand
TATCGGCGCGGGCTTTGAAATTTAACTCTGCTTTGCAGATTTTAAGAGAGGAGACCTCCGCTTAAATCCTACTCACAGGCATACATGTAGTTACCACATGTTTTCATAAAGTGGACAACAACGCCATTTGCACTTTGGATACGGAACGCTTCGCGGTCCTTCTCATCCGTTGGCAAGATGGAGTAGTTAAAGTGATGCTGCTCGCCCAGGCCAAGAAGTCCGCGTGTTCCCACTGGTAGAATTTCTTCGCTGAACATATATGACTGTGCATCTGCCCAACCATTTGAGTAGCCCATGGATTTGAACAGATAGTCCAAATAAGCTTTGTCAGTTGCATTGTCATTATAACGTGCATTCAGCTTCTGGAAGAACTGGTCTGAACTCAAGCCGTGGCTGTTACCAAATTCTGGTAATGTACCCAAACGCGGCATTTGCTTCGGCGTTGTATTAATCGGCACATCAAAGATGGCGACAGATGACTCACCGCAGAGGTTCAGATTTGGTCCTTGCTGAACAACTTGCTGAACAGGGCAGGTTGCTAGATCATAAACGGTTGATCCATCCCAACATGTGAATGTTTCAGGTTGTACGACTTGTGGCTGTACAGGACAAGATGAGTTGACCTCAACATAAGATCCATCCCAACAAGCTTTTGTTTGAATAGGCTCAGGTACGACTTCAACGACGCGCTCAGGTTCCGGCGCACATTGGCCAGAGTTAAAGACAACATTTCCATCCCAACATGTGTGCGTTGGCTGAATAACCGCTGGCGCTTCAACAACTCTCGGCGCGTCATGTTTATGACCGAAAGTATAGCGAAGACCTGTCATGAGCGTATGTGCGCCGACATCGCTAAGTTCAGTGGCTTCAAAATTTTGGAATGCGCCTGTCGCTTGGTTCGCAATATGTCCAGCGAGATCAAGGTCCGGGGCTTGGAGGAAGGTGTAATGTGTATCCCACGTTAGGTTATCACTAATTTTATACCCTAAACCCGCAAGTAATTGCCAGCCAAAGCCTTCGTCAGATTCACTGATAGCACAGGATGAGGTTTGACCGAGTGTCCTTGGCCCGACGCAAGTTGGGTTGAGGACAACGCCGCCGTCAACATCGCGGACATCAGAGGCGATAAAGTTGCCTTTACCTCTGACAAGACCGGCACCCGCGCCGACATAAGGTTCCAATTTACCAAAATTGTCAAAGTCATATATTGCGTTGAGCATATAGGTCTCTGTGAGCAAGTCTCCGTCGGAGCCTTCCGTACCACTAATTGACCCTAATGAGGTGTCTAGATTATCATAATCGACTTCGACGCGCCAATGATCGCCAAAATCATAACCGCCGCCAAAAGAGTAACCAAAGTCAGTTTCACTTTCAATGCCGCCTTCGTGTAGCGCACTATTAATACCGATGGCACTCTCATTTTCTAAGTCTACGTCAGTATGAATACCGCCACCTGCGTTGCCGCGTAGGTACCAGCCCTCATCATCATGTGCGGAGGCAGAAGACGCCGCAATCAAGCTAAGCGCTGAAACAGCGCAAAATAAATAGGATTTCATTTTATTCCCCCAGAGAACAATGTGCGGCTTACAAATTTGCGCAGAAATATGGTTAAGTAAATATTACCGCATCTAAAGAGACATATGCGACATGAATACTTTCTGAATAAAGACCCTTAATTACATTAAAGATTTTAAACACAGTCCAATATAATTTTTAATTCAAAAAGGCAAATATTTTTTGCAATCATTTAGGCGGCGGCGTTTTTTGCCGAAATCGGCAGATATCTTGTATAGGACAGGCATAACATTCGGGCGTCCGGGCTTTGCAAACATAACGTCCGTGTAATAAAATCCAATGATGCCCGCCCGACAGGTAATCTTCTGGCGTCACCCGAAGCAGGTTTAATTCCACCTCTAGCGGGTCTTTCCCGGGCGCCATGCCCGTCCTGTTTGAGACACGAAATATATGCGTATCAACGGCCATGGTGGGCTGACCGAACACCTCATTTAAGACAACATTGGCCGTTTTCCGCCCCACGCCCGGCAAGCGGACCAGCTCTTCGCGGGTTTGCGGCACCTCTGAGCCGAACTCATCTACCAGCATTTGGGAGAGTTTAATGACGTTTTTGGCTTTATTTCGATATAGGCCGATGGTTTTGATGTGATCGCGGACCACGTCTTCACCGAGGGCCAGCATTTTTTCAGGCGTATCGGCGATAAGGAACAGCTCTTTTGTCGCGCGGTTGACCCCAATATCTGTCGCTTGGGCCGAGAGGGCGACGGCGACCACTAAAGTATAGGGATTGACATAGTCGAGTTCTGTCTCTGGCGCAGGGCGTTCAATAGAAAGTCGCCGATAGATTTCTGCAATCTGCGCCCGCGTTAATTTAGGCCGCGGGAGGTCCTTATAGAGCTTTTCCTTCTTCGCCATGGCCTGAATTTGCCTTAAACTTGGGTCCGCATATTTTCAATAAGCGCCTCAGCAAGCGTGGCAGCAGGATCTGTAATGAGCTCATCGGAGGCGTCAAAGGCGTCCTCAGCATTCCCGACGCCCACTTGGATGGGAGACACATGGGCGCCTAGACGCGTCAAAATATAATTTGTCTGTCGCATGGCCATGATGCCGCTCATGGCACCAGGTGAGCAGGCGGCAATCCCCCAATAGGGCGCTTTGAAAGGCTCTGTGCTCAATGTTGAGACCCAATCAAACGCATTTTTTAACAAAGGCGTTAGGCCGCCATTATACTCGGGGCTCACCACAATGACGCCGTCACAGGATTTAAGTTTCCGCGCGAGCGCCTTCACGCCAGCCGGCATCGAGAGGTCGCCATGATAAAGCGGCAGATCATAGCGGCCGAGATTAATGGAGGTCGTTTTAAAGCCTGCGCGTTTGAAGCGTTTGATAAGGGCTTTCTCTAGCTGTTTATTGATCGAACCCGTGCGTAAGGATCCGCAGAGAAAGCCAATGACAGGCAAGGAATCAGAGCTCATAAATTTCTCTCCAGCATTTGCGGCGTTTCAAAGTGTGCTTTAGGCCTAGCTAGCTTCAAAGCGCACTGCAAATGATTTGGAAGGAATGAGCCCCTCCTCTTGAAAAAGAGGCGCGCAATTGTAATCTTGTAACTATGCAGAAGTTTGAAGGCATATCTTTTGTTTGGGCTTTGGTTCTAATGGGCGCGCTTGCCTTGATTTTTATTCTCAGGGCGCTTTTTGCGTGGCTACAAGTTCGCCGAGATGCGCGGGCAGATTATGATTATAAACATGCAAATGATATGGTGCCGGACGCGGTGGACCAAGACGCATATGAGCAAATTTACCGCCGGGTTTATAGCCCTCGCGGGCCCTTGCATGTTGCGGGGGCTATGCTGGCTATTTTGATTGTCACGCCGCTTGCGATGATAGGATTAGAAGTTGGATTAAATCTGATTTATAATCTTTCAGGTCAAAGCCGCGTCATTGAACCTGGCTTTTTGGTTTGGCATTTTTTCCTATTCTTCGGCATGATCGCCGTCTGGGTTGGTATCGCTTATTTGGCGGCGCGGCATTATCACCGCAAAGCGCCCGGCAGTCTTCAATTCGAACTCGATCAATATCTCTATGGGGATATGGATGAGGCTGACATCTTTTAGGCCCAGCTTAAAAGCCTAGAACATCGCGCATAGAATAAAGACCTGCTTTTTGTTTTGCGGTCCAAACCGCCGCTGAGACTGCGCCGCGCGCAAAAACGGAGCGGTCAAAGGCATCATGAGAAAGCGTAATCATTTCGCGCTCCGCGGCGAGTTTGACATCGTGACGTCCAATCACCCCGCCGCCGCGTAGCACCGCAAAGCCAATATCACCTTTATTGCGCGCGCCAGTCACCCCGACCCGCGACAAGACTTGCGTTTCTGTCAGATTAACGCCTCTGCCTTTGGCGGCCGCTTCTCCGAGCAAAAGCGCGGTCCCTGACGGCGCGTCGACTTTATGCTTATGGTGCATTTCGGCGATTTCAATATCCCAGTCGGGTCCAAGTTTTTCGGCTGCCAGCTCAACCAAGACGGACATGGCCGTCACGCCCGGCGAAAAATTACCTGCGCGCAGCAAGGCGATATTTTCAGACGCCGCATTGAAGGTGTCATCTTCGGCAGGCGCAAATCCTGTTGTTCCAGAGACCATGGCTTTGCAGCGTGCTGAGCGGCCTTTGGCTGATAAAAGCCTTGCGGCCTCTATCGATGCACGGGGGGCAGAAAAATCGATTAAAACATCGCAGTTTGCGACGCCTGAATTCATATCAGATGTGATCGGGACGCCCAGATTGCCAACACCGGCTAGTGTGCCAGCATCTTGGCCCAGAGCGGCCGTTCCGGGAGCCGTGATGGCGGCGCCGAGTTTGACATCCTGCCTGTCTGTGATGGCCTGAATGACGGCCATGCCCATGCGCCCATCTGCGCCCAATATACCTAATTCAATATCCATGGAGCGGGCCTTACCCCGCGAGGGCTATTAGCGGCAAGCAGATTTGGCTTGCCTTAGCGCCGCAGTCACACCTTTTAGGGAAAAGGTGTAGCGGGTTTGGGTTCCGCGGCTGGAAACAGCGGAGACAGTCATGGTTGAACCTGCGCGCATTTTGGAGACAAGTCTGCGCTCATCTGCGCTCTCGGAGATGAAGGCTTCATTATCCGCCGCAAACATATTTAAGGCCGTGCTGCCGACTTGCGCTTTGGGCGCGCGTGTCGGTTTGAGATTATACCCCGCTAAAAATGAGGGCTGCTCTGTCGCGGCGCCATTTTTCCAGCTCGACACCATGAAATAAATATCGCCATGATTGACATTGGTGGGCGCTTTGGAAAGCGCTTCGCTGAGGACATAACAGATACGTTCCCCGCCGGACCCGCGGGTATAAACTGTCCAATCCCCATGGGTACTGGTAAGTTTTGGCGCGGATTGCGCCAAAGCCTGCGTTCCCGTCAAAAGGGTTAGGGCGAATGCGCCAATAATATGGAATGTTTTAGAATGTCTCATATCTCGCCAATAGTGACGTATGCGCGGTTAATCCCGCGTTAAATCTCGCGTGCTCTGCTGCATTATATATAGGCCTTTCGCTCTTTCAAACGGAAAGAACGCCAGATTGTATAGGCGGCGACACAGGCACTGCCAATAACAACCAACATGAAGGGCGCTTTGGGTGACATATTCATGAGGGCGAGCCCTATCAGGCCGAAGGTCAAAATATTGACGGCGAAATTATATAGGACCGAGCCTGCGCTCATCAGTTGGGCGCGGATACGTGGATGGGCGCGGCGCTGCGCCATAGCCTGAAGAGGTACAACGAATATGCCGCTGAACATCGAGGTTGCAGCTACGGCCGAAATAAACGGCCATGTATTCGGATGGCTGAGAAAATCTCCATATGTGCCTTGGCTTAACTCACCCTCGAAGACCGGCGTAGGGAGTATATATATCAAGAGAGCCGATATCGTCACGCCGATTATTCCGAAGGCGACGAGACGAATAGCTTCGGGTCCCCAAAGCTTTAAATTCCCAATCGCCATGGTAAGAATTGAGCCGACAAAAATAGCAATGGTAGAGGTCGCCATGATGAGCATAAAGACTTCAACATTATATCCCATGACCTTTGCGATGAAATTAGGGAAGGCCGTTAGAAATATTGTCGATAAGCCATAAAACCAAGCAATGCCGAGCCAAGGGCGAAGGACGTCTGGATGTTCAAAAATCTTCTTCAACACATTCCAGATTGCGGTGATGGGGTTATAATCAACTTTGAGGTCTGGATTTGGTGCCGCTGCGGGCGGACAGGCTTCCGCCGCTATCCAGCCAATTATTGCCAAAATGAATAAGAGACCAGCCAAGATCATTGGCTGGGACGTTGCCAAAAATGTTCCAATGATTGTGCCCAGTAAGAGCACAGCAAATTGGGTTCCCGAAAGAAGCCCGTTCCCTTTGATAAGCTCATCACTATCGAGCCATTGCGGCATGACCGCATTTTTTGTCGGTGCGAAAAAGGCCGATTGGGTTCCCATCATGGCGAGGGTGATCGCTAAAATCAGGATGCTTTGGGTAAAAAAACCAATTCCGGCGAGCGCCATAATCAGAACTTCAGCGCGTTTGATCCAACGAAAAATAACCCCTCGATCTACTTTATCGGCAATTTGCCCTGCAATGGAGCAGAAAATTAGAAAAGGTCCTGTGAAAATCAATGAAGCGACAGGCACTTTCATTGCTTCGGGCAAGCCAGGGAGGAATTCAAAGGCCGGATTAATGAGCGCGACATAGGTGATTAACGCAATAAGAGCATTCTTCAGCGCATTATCATTGAAAGTTCCAGCTTCGAACAGCACGTAAAGCGGCGCGAAGCGCCGAGACAGCAATAATGGCTTGCGCGGTGTATCCACCGCTAGGAGTTTATTGGATGACATAGGCTGCCTTACCCCGCTTCCGCCTCGCGCGCCAATCTTTTGGCGGCGGCAACGTGGTTTTCTTTCATCTGTCCAATATTCTCGGGATTTAGCGCGCCGAGATTTTCAAGATCGAGAAGCTCAATCGACCGGGTCTCAATCCGTTCTTGCAGTAAGCTCATGAACGCCTCTTTTTCCATTCCGGGCGGGATGGGCTCAAGAAACTCAATATGCGCTTTGCCCGTGTGTTTTTCCCATTCGGCTTGGTTCCAGCGTTGTCCCAAAGTATTTGCGACAGGCACAACAGGGCAGCCAAATTCTTGTTGGAGATGCCAGACGCCTTTCCGGTATCTGTGATATGTGCCAACTTCTGACAAATGCCCTTCTGGGAAGATTAAGAGACGGCGACCTTCTTCTCGTACGACTTTTGACTGTTTTTCCATTTTCTCTTGAGAATCTGAGCCGCCGCAATTATCAATCATGACGGCATTCATTTTCGTCAAAATACGTTTGAAGCCCCAAAATTTTTCAAGTTGATTTCCCGCCACGAAGGATAAATCTTTAAATTGGGAAAAAACCACAAACCCGTCGCCGTAAGATTGGTGCTTTGGCGCAATAATAACGGGTCCGTCGGCAGGGATATTTTCTTTTCCGGTGATAATAATGTTGATACCCGCAATGCGGCGCATGCCCCAGACTATGACTTTGGTATAACGGCGCAAAGCGGCCATTAACGCGCCACGGCCTGGCACAAGCGAGGATAATAAGCAGCTCAGCACATAGATGAGGGTGACGGCATAGAAGAAGATGTTAAAAATAAAGCTGCGCATTACGCATCCTCCAAGACGGCCATGACGGCCCGTTCAAAAGTTTCAATATGACTCGACAGCATCCCAATGTCGCCTCCGAGTAATTTACTCTGTGCAGCCTGCATGACCACGCCGAGGGCCATAGATGCCAAAAGATCAGGCGCAATACCATTGCGAAGGCGCCCTGCGGCTTGATTAAATTGCACTAATTCTGCCGCCGCCCGCAGAGGCCCATCCTCAGCCATGTTGGGAAAGCGGTGCATATAAAGAAGATGATAGGCAAATAGCGGCCAGTCTTCATCGGCAAGTTCGGCATAATCTCTCACAATATCAGATACGGCGGCGGCGAGAGGCTGGTTCATATGGGCGCGGACAAGCTCTGTCAGGCGCTTATGTATGGTTTGCATTAAGACGTGAGCCAGGTCGGCTTTTGATTTGAAGTGACGGTAAAGCAGGCCTTCACTGACATTTGCATATTGGGCAATGGATTTTGTTGAGACGCCCTCGATGGATTTTTCGACAAAAAGGATAAGGGCGGCGCGTTCTATACGTGCCTTGGCCGTGCCTTGCGGCGCTGTCACGCCGCGCCTTTCTGTTAAAACCTCAACCATGCTGTTCTTCATAGGTGGAATTTATATATAAGTGATTAATCACTTATATATTCAGAGAAAGTTTATAGCGTAAGTGATTGCATTTAGTCATCCAACAAATTTGAATGCTGTAGTAATGTAAGTGAATAATCACTCACTATTTCAGATATCCAATAATCACTATGGAATATTCATATAAAAATGATAGTTGATTAGAGGTGCGCAAATTGGCACGTCCTGTCTTTGAAAACTTATTCTAAACTCACACTGCGGAGACTCTTATGAAACTGTCGACTGACATAAGCGCTGTTGTTACGGGCGGGGCGTCTGGGCTTGGCGAAGCGACAGCTCGGGCTCTGGCGGCTAAAGGCGTCAGGGTCGGAATTTTCGACATGAATGAGGAACGAGGTAAGGACGTCGCCGCTGAGATTGGCGGCGTTTTCGCCAAAGTGAATGTCGCAGATGAAGACAGCGTTGACGCGGGGTTCCGAGCCGTGCGCAAGGCAAATGGTACGGAGCGTATTCTCGTGAACTGTGCAGGGATTGGCCTCGGCATGAAAACCGCGGGCCGTAAGCGAGATACGGGTGAAATCATCGCCCATGATGTGGCCGCCTATAAGCGCGTGATTGATATTAATCTGTTCGGGAGTTTTCTCTGCGCGTCGAAATCCGCCGCTGCGATGATGGCATTAGACCCGACGGACCCTGACGGCGAGCGCGGTATAATCATCAATACGGCATCTGTAGCGGCTCAAGACGGCCAAATTGGACAATTGGCTTATGCTGCCTCCAAAGGCGGTATCCTCTCTATGGCCCTGCCGATGGCCCGCGATTTGGGCCGTGAAGGCATCCGCGTGAATACAATTCTGCCGGGCTTTTACGAAACGCCAATATATAAGCAGATGAAACCCGAAGTGAAAGAGAGCCTGCGCGCTCATGTACAATTCCCGAACCGCTTTGGCGACCCGAGCGAATTTGGTGAGGTCGCTCTATTTATGTGTGAGCATGCTTATATTAATGGGGAATATATCCGTACAGATGCCGGCGCCCGCATGCCGCCGCGCTAGGGGCTCTATAAGCTGATTGCGGCCAGACAGGTGGCAATCACTTTAGACTTACTTATTATGTACAATGCGCTGCGGGAGCGGCATCTCGATTTTATTGTCGCGGAGCGTGCGCCAGACAATAAAATTGAGGTCCGAGGTAAATTTATTCGGCCCGTCATCAATGCCTTCACACCAAAATTCGATCGCAAATTCGATTCCATTTTCTCCAAAATTTCGTAGCTCAAGATCTGGCATTTCAGGCTCGCGTAAAACGCTTGGATGTTTCAAGATCTCGGGAATTAAAATATCTTCTAGCTGATCAACATCCGTTTGATAGCCCACTGTGAAATAGACCTCATAGCGCTGCCGCGGATCCTTATGGGTCCAATTTTCATAGGCCTCTTCCGTAAACTTCGTATTCGGCACCATGATGTCTTTGCCGTCAGTGGTCTCAACTACCGTGTTGCGCATATTAATGGCTTCAACAAAACCTTCTTGGCCGTCTGGCAATACGACAAAATCTCCTACCCTTACGGAGCGGTCAAAGAGAATAATAAGGCCTGAAACGAAATTAGCCGCAATCGGCTGTAATCCAAACCCAATCCCCAACGCCACGGCCGAAAAGATCATCACCAATCCAGACAGGGGAATATCTGCAGCCCCCATGACGAGGACCGTTAAAATAATAAATAAGAGAATCTGAAAAATTTTGGCGACAATCTCTCGAACGCCAACATCAAGGCTTTCTTGTGAGCGGATCGCCGCTTGTCCGCGCTTATTCGAAATCCCACCGAGCCAGAAAAATAAAGAGCCAAATAGTCCAAGTTTAATTAGGCTCATTAAGGAGATTGGCGCGTCGCCCATTTTGAAAACAACGGCCCCTTCCAGGAAACCCGTGAGTTCATCCAAATATCCGAGGGACACAATCAACCCTAACGGTATTAAAGTCCAAACGAGAATTTTCCGCATTAGCGGGTCTGAGATAAAGGTCTTGATAGCTCTATAAATCAGAAAGACTGTCGCGAGGGACTGCGCAAGTTTCACAAGCCAATCTTGGCCTAAGCTCCCTACCGATTTCAAAATGGCCGCAAAGACAGCTAATAATATGACGACCAATAGGGCGCGCAAAAATCCGCCTGCCGTGAAAATAATCCGTCTTACGGGGAGGTATTTGACATCCTCAGCCGGCGCGGCGCTAAAGAGGAAAACCCGCTTTCGGATCATTCTCGCGATAACGGGCGCCAGAATGATTGCGGCGACGACCGCCCCAACCTGCGCTAAAAAAATTGGACTTTGCGCCCAAGCTAAAATCTGCTGGCCCCAATCGTTCAGAAGCGCCTGAAATTCGGCAGTATTGGTTGGCATAAGGTAGCCCCCTCATAGAATCCTGTCTGGCCTAATGTCATCGCTAGCTTTTGTAAACTTATTTGCGCTATGGGGGCCTCGAATAAAAGGAATGCGAATCATGAGTTCACCCAAAAAAGTCGTCTTGGCCTATTCAGGCGGTTTGGACACATCCATCATCTTAAAATGGCTCCAAGAGGAAAAGGGCTGTGAAGTTGTGACATTCACGGCCGATTTGGGTCAGGGCGAGGAATTAGAGCCCGCTCGCCGTAAGGCTGAAGCAGCCGGCGTCAAACAAATTTTCATTGATGATTTACGCGAAGAATTTGTCCGTGATTTCGTCTTTCCGATGTTTCGCGCCAACGCGGTCTATGAAGGGCTTTACCTTCTTGGTACCTCTATCGCGCGGCCCTTGATTTCCAAGCGCCAGATTGAAATTGCGCATCAAGTTGGCGCAGATGCTGTCTGTCACGGCGCGACGGGTAAAGGTAATGATCAAGTGAGATTTGAGCTTGGCTATTACGCCCTCGACCCAGAGATTAAAGTTATTGCGCCTTGGCGGGAATGGGAGCTCAATTCTCGGACGTCCCTTATCGCCTATGCTGAAAAACACGGTATCGAAATTGCTGCCGATAAGCGCGGTGAGGCGCCGTTCTCTGTTGACGCGAACCTACTGCACACCTCATCAGAAGGTAAAGTTCTCGAGGACCCAAATGAGGATGCGCCAGAATATATTTATCAGCGTACTGTCTCTCCAGAAGATGCGCCCGATAAAGCAACAATTATTGAAGTTGGCTTTGAACGCGGCGACGCCGTGTCCATTGACGGTATCTCTTTGTCACCTGCAGCGCTTTTGACGAAGCTGAATGAGCTTGGCGGCGCCAATGGTATTGGCCGACTTGATTTGCTGGAAAACCGTTTTGTCGGCATGAAGTCGCGCGGCATTTACGAAACGCCCGGCGGAACTATCCTTCTGATGGCGCATCGCGGGATTGAACAAATCACGATGGATAAAGGCGCAGCCCACCTCAAAGATGAGCTCATGCCGCGCTATGCGGAACTTATCTATAATGGATATTGGTTTAGCCCAGAACGTGAAATGCTACAGGCTGCGATTGACCATTCCCAAGAATTAGTGACGGGAACGGTTCGCCTCAAGCTTTATAAGGGGAGCGTCAATATTGTTGGGCGCGCCAGCCCGTATTCCCTCTATAGCCAAGAGCATGTGACCTTTGAAGAAGATGACGTTTATGATCAGGCGGATGCGGGCGGCTTTATCAAAATCAATGCTCTGAGATTGAGATTGTTAAAAGCGCGAGACAGAAAAGTTGGCAAAAACACTTAAACGCTTCAAAACACCGCTTTAGGATTTAAGGCGCGTCTTTCGCAATTGCATCATCCAAAAATGTCCCGCCATCTTCTGAATTTGGTGCCGCCGTATTTTGCGGTGCCGGGACAAGGTCTGAGCTGGCCGTATGTGCGGCAATTTTTTGTGATTTTTGCGGCGTTTCAGCGGTAAAGGTTTTTAGACCCGTCATCAGCGCAAAAGCGCCGATAAATCCGACAATTCCCCCAAGGACAAAATTCTTATTAAATAAGGATGTGGATGGTGCTCGAGTTTCCGCCATCACGCCAGCTGCCGCGGGCTTGGGTGAGCGTTTGAACAATTTCGCGAATAAGCTATTTGAGCTTTTCGTTTCAGCTGCGCCTTGTCCCGTCATGACCTGCCCGGGCGCTCGCATATGCGGCGGCAGCATTGGCGGCGGCGGCGCAGCTTGCGCATATTGCGGGGCTTGCGCGGGCGGTATGTAGCGCCCTTGGTTCATTTGCTGAGCCTGTTGCGCTTGCTGATAGGCTGGTTGTTGCGCTGCCGGATTATAAGGCTGGGCTTGATGGGGGTGCGCCGATGGTGCGCTTTGCTGAATTGGCGCTGGTTGACTATGGTGCATGGGGTGTTGAGCCGCAGATTGGCCCCCTGGGGGTTGCGGTTGAAACGGCTGAGCCGTCACTGGAGCTACGGGGGCTTGAGGCGCCGCCGGAATTGGCGAAGCCACCGGAATGGGTTGGCTACGCTGTGCCCCCATATCAGGCGTCCAAGGGACGGCTGTTGGCGTCGGATTTATCGGTGTTGGTCCATTCATTTTCAATTCCCACATCTGATTGCAGAGCATTATGGTTGCCAAAATCCTAAAACCCCGTTAAGTGGCCCGTTATTTTTTCAACAGCAGAAAATAATACTGCATTCTCATGTAATAGGCTGTTCCTTTTTCGTGAGATGATAACTAAGCGTCGGATAATGCTTGGACAGTTTCTACCGAGGAAAAATCATGTCTAAACCTTTGAAGAACGAACTTGGCTTCCGCGAATCCGTCGAACTTATGTTTAACCGTGCGGCGAGCTATATGGATATTTCCGATAAGCTAATCGAAAAAATTCGGGTCTGTAATGCGACTTATATTGTACGTTTTGGCGTGAAATTACGCGGCGATGTGCATACCTTCACGGGCTATCGCTCCGTGCATTCCGAACATAAAGAGCCCGTCAAAGGCGGTATTCGCTATTCTTTAGGGGTCAACCAAGACGAAGTTGAAGCTTTGGCTGCTTTGATGACCTATAAATGCGCGCTTGTTGATGTGCCTTTTGGCGGATCCAAAGGCGGTTTGTGCATCAATCCAAACGATTGGTCCGAAGAGGAGCTGGAACGCATTACGCGCCGATTTACCTTTGAGCTTGCGCGGCGGGATTTGATTCATCCCAGGCTGAATGTTCCGGCGCCCGATATGGGAACAAGTGAACGAGAAATGGCCTGGATGGTTGATGAATATCGCCGATTAAATAGTGCGAATATCGATGCTGTGGCCTGTGTGACAGGCAAACCAGTTCATTTAGGCGGCATAATGGGCCGTATTGAGGCCACAGGCCGCGGCGTGCAATATGCGCTGCGCGAGTTTTTCCGTCACAATGACGATGTGAAAGCGGTCAAAATGCGCGGAAGCTTGAAGGGTAAGAAGATTGTCGTTCAAGGCCTTGGTAATGTGGGCTATCACGCCGCTCTTTTCCTCTCCGTTGAGGATAAAGCTAAAATTATCACTGTGATTGAACGTGGCGGGGTTATTCGAAATGGTGACGGTATCGATATCGCCGCTTTGAAGACGCATATGGATTCCGGCGCTCCCCTTGAGGACTTTGAAGGCGGCGAGGTTAGCCAAGATCCAAATGCCCTGTCAGACCAATGCGATATTTTAGTACCAGCCGCCTTAGAATCCGTCATTAATCTTAATAATGCGCATAGCATAAAGACAAAACTGATAATCGAGGCCGCGAATGGACCTGTGACGGCTAAAGCCGATAAAATTTTACGTGACCGCGGCATTATCATCATTCCCGATATGTTTGCCAATGCTGGCGGTGTGACGGTGTCCTATTTTGAATGGGTCAAAAATATCAACCAAATCCGGTTTGGACGCTTGCAGCGCCGCTATGAAGAAGGCCGCAACAACGCTTTGATTCAAGCCTTAGAGACACAAGGCATGAAATTTTCTCGCGGTTTTAAAAATGAATATCTGGACGGGGCGGATGAGTTGGACCTCGTGCGCGCCGGATTGGATGATACAATGCGTCTCGCCTATCGCGGAATTAGAAATACGCTCAGAGAAAAGCCCGAATTAGAGGACCTTCGCACCGCCGCTTTCTATACGGCCATTAATGACATCGCCTTACATTATCGCAGTATTGGTCTCTAGCTCGCCTCGCTTTATTCTGGATCGGGAACGCGCCAAACATGGCCGTGCCATTCGCCGACCACAGTCGGGTAATGGGCAGAGAAATCCCGCTCCGGTGTGCGGATATATCCTAGTCGTTTCATGACTGCGGCAGAGGCGAGGTTGTCGGGCGAGGTATAAGTAATCAGGCCGCGTAGATTGCAGCGATGATGTACATCGGCTTGCGCCGTTTGGGCGGCTTCCGTTGCATATCCTTTGCTCCAAAACGCAGGTAATAGCCGCCAGCCAATCTCGTCATGTGTGCCTAAAGCTTGGTGATCAATGACGCGCATGACGCCCGTCGTTCCAATAAAAGTCCCGTCTTTGAGGGTAAGCTTCCAACGGGTGAAACCGTAAAGATCAAAACTCGCCAAATATTTATCAAATGTGGCGCCCGATTCCTTGGTGCTGAGCGTGCGGCCAAAATCCCGGCTGGCCAGCGGGTCTGCGTAAAGCCCAATGAGGGCTGCGCGGTCCTCTTCCGCCCAAGGGGACAGATAAAGACGTTTTGTATCTAGGTGAAATTTTTCCTGCTCCGACACACCCGTCTTTTGCTGTTATTTTAGGCTTATTTCAACTTCACATTCGGTTTGACCCGCATTGTGCCGCTCTGAACTATGGTGCGGACTTGAGCGCAGTCACGAGAATTGAAGCGCTGTCTCCGGTTACGAATCTTGTGCGCGGCCGCATTTCCCGACAAACTTGCCATCGCGCCAAAGCCGCCAATGGCGTCCATATGTCGACCTGCGCCACCGCTGGCCACAAAAGCAAGCGCTTGACCTTGTGTTTTGATATTCTTCATTTGATTGAAATGCTTATCAGCCTTCTTAGCATGTTGCTCTAGTTTGGCGGTTGTTTCGACCATTTTAGCCGCCTTCGCGTCGTTTAGAACGGCTTGTAATTTTTCATATTGAGCCTTGTTCTGACGAATATAAAAGGCCTTCAAATCATTATGCCTGCACGTTGTCAGCGCCCAAGTCGCCCGTTTATATTTTAGGGTTTCTAATTCCAACGGACTAAAATTACTTATCTTGGCATCCACGCGATTTAGAAATTCATTCGCATTTAAGGGGCGCCTCGCATATTCATTGCGCATTTTTGCTTCTGGAGACGATCCAGCACTCGACCTAAACATTTTACTTGAATCAATTAATCCATCTGCATTTGTTTCAGGATTCATGAGGGCATAAAGTGGGCTCTCCGCTCGCCGTTTTGCTTCCATAGCTAATTCTGCTTGCTCGGCGGCGGCTACGCTTTTGCCGCGAAATTCCATCATCGGTTTATAGGCTAACCCTGCAACAACCGCAATAATCGGGATGGCAATCACGCAGGAATAAAAGGCCTGATTACTTTGCTCACCTTGCCCGTCGTTAGATGCGCCCGCATTGCGGAAATCCCGAATATTAAACTCATCACTCATTTGTGAACCCCTTTTTCAATAAACTATCAAGAAATGAAAAAGGATGTGTTTCGAATTAGGGTTAACGCATTTTGAAAGCTTTAGGACCGAAATTCCAGCCAGGCCTTATAACGTTTCGTTAGTTTCCCTGTTTTTATTTGCTGACCTAATAAGGCGAGCAAAGCATTTTGCTTGCGTTTTATCGGCATCCCGTCGCCCAAGCGGTAAAGCTGCTGCTTGGTCATGGCCATGCCTGCAAGCGAGGCCATTGCCTTGTCTTTCCAATTCGCGCGGGAGATCTGAATTTCGGTCGCTTTCCCAGCGCGCCAATCTGCGGCTAAACTTGGGTTATAGGCAAAGGCGCGGGCGACGCCGACTAAATCGACGCCTGCTTCTTCCAAGGCATTTTCAGCTGTCGCGCGTTTGGTCACGCCGCCCGTCACCATAAGCGGCATTCTCGCCGTTTGGGAAATGCGTTTTGCAAAATCGAAGAAAAATAACTCCCGTTTCGCGGTCGAGCTTTCTACGCGCCCATCTTCTGAATTTCCCATCATGGCGGCGCTTTCGTAACTCCCGCCTGAAATTTCAACAAAGTCCACGGCTTCCCCGTTAAGCCAATCGACCACTTGTTCAGAATCTGCGATGTCAAATCCGCCGCGCTGGAAATCTGCGCTATTGAGTTTGACGCCAACAATAAAATCAGAATTTACGCGGTCTCGAATGGCGCGAATAATTTCAAGCAGGAACCGCGCGCGGTTTTCAAGCGGCCCGCCCCATGCGTCTTCTCGTAAATTTGTAAGCGGCGATAAAAATTGCGCGACCAAATAACCGTGCGCGCTGTGAACCTGTACGCCGTCAAATCCAGCTGCCTGCGCCGCCAGCGCAGTTTCCGCAAAGCGGCGGATAAGTCCGCGAATTTCATCTTCGCTTAAGGCTCTTGCGGGGCCGAACATTTTATCTGCCATGCCGCCCAAAGTTACTTTTGTGGCTGAGGCTGAGACGGGCTCGACGCCCATATTGGCATAGACTTGCCGCCCGGGATGGGAAATTTGCA
>CAZNXP010000014.1:11792-16406 GCA_964576955.1 uncultured Algimonas sp. | reverse complement strand
GTATCTCAAATGGCAATCCTTGGAAATAATTTAAATTTTTTCAGTTTTTTTGAAAAATCGAGTTTTATGCCGAATATGAACTGAATATGAACAAGAATTCGAATAGGTTTTTTAGCACATAATTGAGGATAAAACCATCTATTATCCACCAGATAAGCTTATACTCCGTGCTCATCGCTTGGAAAATTGTAGGGATTTTAAAAGCGGTACATTGGGGGCAATTTTTGACCTGATGGTAAAAACTCGGCCTTGGGGGAGGTCGAGTTTTTTGATTAATTTGGGGAGAGAAATTAAAAGTAAACTGAGAAGCTTTACTTTAGGGGCACAAAAAATTCCCTTCCCCATCAATATTACAGACAGCTACATCAAGGAGAGAAATATGGCTGATCCTAAGGACTATATTGGAGACGTAAAACGTTACGCGGAAGACGCTGGCTTAGATCACGTAAAAAAAGTTGTGAATTTCTGCGGCATTGCGCTGCGAAACCGCGATTCATCACTCGTGTCTTGTTCGGATGAAGCAGAAAGAAATCGTGTCCGCGATGGATTCTGCGCGAAGAAATTAGACATGAATACAGCTGTCGCAAGTGCGGCCATCGAAACGGTGTGCCAGACAATGAAACAGGACCGCAATAAACAGCGCGTTACCTTTTACTATCTGCTGGCAAAAAACGCGGGTAAATTAGACTCGCTTTAACCTAGGAAGAAATTTGAGCCTGCATTACTACTGCAGGCTCTTTTTTCTTTATATATAACGAAACAAATCCTATGCGCTTGATTAAATGATCTGGAGCTTAGGACTTTCAAGCTGATTTTGGTAAAAAGGGCGCCGGATTTGGAGTAAAAATTGCTAAACTATATGTCTATTCGATCGAAATTATTGATTTTAATGCTACTCGTCGGCTTAGTCAGTGCAGCAGTGGTCGGGAGCCTATCTTATAAAAATGCTCGAACATCTCTAACTCAGACAATTTATGATCAATTGACGGCCACGCGCGAGACGAAAAAACGCCAAACCGAAAATTACTTCAAAGACCAACTCACAGCCTTTGAAGTCCTATCTAACCAAGGACAAGTCGCCGACGCGTTGGAGCAATTTAATATCGCATTTTATTCAGACGCCCCCGAAATCAGTGCAGAGGCGAATGAGCGACTGAAAACATTTTACAAAACAGATTTTCTCGCCAAACTTGCGGAAAATAGTTCAGGCGAGCCCGTTTTAGATACTTATTATCCAAATAATCTCGCTGCCCTTTACAGACAAGCGCAGTTCATTTCAGAAAACCCAGCACCAACGGGAAGTAAAGAGGCTTTAGTCAGCCCTAATCTCGTGGGAACAAATACGCCTGACGAAAATCCTTATGCGCGCGCTCACGCCGCGTTTCATCCCCTCTTTGTGCGCATGCTCAATAAGCTTGAATATTATGATATTTTTCTAATCAACCATGAAACCGGCGATATTGTCTACAGCGTTTTTAAAGAAGCGGATTACGCAACAAGCCTGACCACAGGGCCTTATAAATTCACTGGCCTCGCCCGCGCATTTGAAAGCGTGCGCCGAAATCCGGAACTTGGAAAAGTCATTATCGTCGATTTCGACCATTACGCACCCTCTTATAATAAGCCGGCCGCCTTTATGGCGACACCCGTTTTCGACGGCACGACCCTTCGCGGAATTATTGCGGCACAGCTGAATATCGACGCGATTAATAGCTTTATGACCTCCGAAGGAAATTGGGCACAAGAGGGCATGGGGTCATCTGGCGAAGTTTATTTGGTGGGCGGGGATAAAAATCTACGGACATCAAGCCGGTTTTTAATCGAAGACAAACCCGGTTATATTCAAGCCTTGCGAAGTGCTGCCGTACCCTCCGATAAAATAATGCTCATCGAGAATACCGGCATTGCCATCCTAAACCAACCCGTCACAACCATAGCCTCAGAAAATGCCCTTCGCGGCCAAAGCGCGACAGAGATTGTGAAAGATTATCGCGGCGTTGATGTTTTATCCTCTTATGCCCCCATTGAAATTGGCGGGATGCGCTGGGCAATTTTAGCGGAAAAAGATGTCGCTGAAGCCATGGCACCTCTGCACAATCTTCGAAATCAACTCCTGTTAATTCTTGGCGGCATTGCGATTGCGGTGACTTTATTTTCGCTTTTAGCAGCACAAATTTTTGCCCGTCCAATTGCAAAATTAGAATCTCATGTTGATCTTTTCTCGGCCGGTAAAGCGGATGGTTTAACGCTTGATACATCAGGCACAGATGAGTTCTCCTCTCTGTCCCGCGCATTTAATACGATGATTGGGGAAATTAGAGGTCATAGTGATATCATAGAGAAAAAGAACCTTGAGAATGAAAGACTGCTGAGAACGGTGCTGCCCGATGTCATTGCTGACCGCGTGCGCGGCGGCGAGGTTGCCATTGGGGAGACATTTGAAAATGTCACAGTTGTCTATGCGACAATCGGACGATTTACAGAAATCATGGCGGATGTCTCCGCCGGTGAAATGCTCACCCTTCTGAACGAATTAGTAGATGCCTTTGACGAAGCGTCAGAGCGTCACGGCGTGGAACGTATCAGTACAATTGGCGACGTTTATATTGCCGCTTGCGGCCTACCAATTCCGCGGCTTGACCATACTCGGCGCGCGCTTGAATTAGCGCAAGAGATGGTCACAATCGTCACCCGTTTCAACCGCACGCATGGTCTAAACCTAACGATTAGCGTCGGGCTTGCCACAGGCGAAGTCGATGCGGGTATCGTCGGGAAACGCAAATTTGTTTATGAAATTTTGGGCGAGAGCGTGACTCTCTCGCGGCTACTCGCGACGGAAAGCCCAATAGACACAATCTCTGTAACAGAGGCGACGTTAGCGAATATCAAAAGTAAGGACATCTTCAAACGCGCGGGCGACCTAAAATCTGATAGTTATGGCAGCGTAAAGCGTTGGGTTACAGCGCCGCCAAAGTTAATTGATGGGAAGGCCTCAAAGAAAAAAGGGGCGCAGTAAATGCCCGCATTTTCTAATACAGCCATAATGGCGGCGGGTTTTGTTGCCGTTATTTATCCCATTCTAACGATTTTTATTTCAGAAATGCAGCGTGTCATGACACGCAAAAACTCCCCCTATGTGAAGAGTTTAAAACAAGTTCAAATCACAGTCTTGCCGATTTTGGCCGTCTATATTCTATTAACGAGAGTTGCGGGCATTGACGCTTTCCCAAAAGGCGAAGACGCCGCGCCATTAGCTCTCTCGGCCTTACCAATGTCGGTCATCCTCACGAAAATCGTGCTCACCGCCGTTTCAATTTTCGTCATCAACAGCCTTTTGACAACGCTAAACTCTTTCCTGACGAGCCAACAAGATAAGTCCTCATTCCTCGCGAATATTCCGGGCTTACTCTTGGATCTATTCCGGCTTGCGATGGTGCTGTTGGGCGCCGCTTTAATCGTGTCAATCGTTTGGGGCGCGGACCTGCAAGGCGCCCTCGTCGGTCTTGGCGTTGGCGGCATCGTGCTGGGCCTAGCTCTGCAAGATACTTTATCCGCAGTTTTCGCAGGACTTTCCATGGTCTCAACCCGTACCTTTAAAGAAGGCGATTGGCTCATGGCGGGCGATTATGAGGGCCGCGTTGTCGGGATGGATTGGCGTTCTGTGACGATTGAAACAGAACAGAAAATTCTCGCCGTTGTCCCTAATTCAGAACTCGCGCAATCTGCCTTTGTTGTCGAGTCGTCAGAAACCATGCCTTACGGCGAGGAAGTCTCGCTCTTCTTGTCCTATGATAATGAACCGGAACATGTGATCGATGTTATATCGCGGGTCGTAGACTCCATTCCGGATGTTTTGCAAGATCCGCCGCACGAAGTCGAAGTGCTAGATTATACCGATAAAGGCATTGAATATGAGCTGATGTTCTTTGTCGCTGACAGAGGTGATGCGTGGAAAGTTCGCTCGGATTTCCTGCGCCGCTTTTGGTATGTTGCCAAGCGTGAAAATCTCTACCACTCGGGCGCTCAAAACCTACATTTTCAAACAATCGTGCCGCAAGATGTGTCCTTCAAATCGCGCTTTGAAGCTTTATCTCAACATCCAATTTTCAATAAATCTCAAGAAGGTCTTGATGAGCTCGTCACCCTGAGCCGTGTTGAGGATTATGGCCTCGAAGAAGATATGATTACGATTGGCGATAAGCTCACGCATATCTTTGTTCCCATCAGCGGGTCGATTGATGTCATTGACGGGGCGGGCGATATTTTATCGCGCATAGAGGTTGGAGATTTTTATATTTCCCGCGCACTGCTTAAAGGCACCGATAGTCCCGTAACCTTGCGGTCTGGGAAACATTGCAAAGCCATTATATTAGAGGCGAAAAACCTTCTCGCCTTTACGGATAAAAACCCGGCAGCAGCGGATCAAATCGAACATCTGATAGAGCAGCGAGAAAATGAATTAGCCCGAACAGGGTCTTCCATAACGAGCCTCGATTTATCAGCCTTCAAGCAAGAAGGCCGATCGGCTTAGATTACATTAGACCTTCCCGCGCCCAAAAGCCGCCGAGTTTTTTATGTGCACCTTCCAACGCCGAAAACCCTAACGCATATGCG
>CAZNXP010000014.1:0-11692 GCA_964576955.1 uncultured Algimonas sp. | reverse complement strand
GCCGCCGAGTTTTTTATGTGCACCTTCCAACGCCGAAAACCCTAACGCATATGCGGAATCGCCAAATCGCGTTTTTACAAATTCTCCAAAATTAGGGGAGCCATCATAAATATTGAGAACGTCGCCCGTTTTGGCGGCGTGGACGGTTGAACTCCAAATAATCGTCTTAGGTCGATTGCCCGAACCATCGAACACATATTCGAAGTTTTTATACATCGACTCTGCACGACCTATGAATCTCGCCTTCGTACCATTCAAATCCCTATCAAAACTTCGTTTCAGGCTTCGGTTGATTTGTCATAGCCGCATCCCAATATTCACATCTTCAATGCGTAGCGGCGACGTTAGCGATAGCCCCGCCAATGTCCGCGCACGGGAAAGGGCAACATAAGCCTGCCCCATGGCAAAGGCTCCTCGTCCCAAATCAATTCTCACATCATCTAGCGTGAGGCCTTGGGCTTTGTGAATGGTGACGGCCCACGCCAGAATGAGCGGCATTTGTTGGAAGCTCGCCGTCGTGGCTTCAATCATTTTTTGATCAGCCTCACTCCACTTGTAATTTATCATGTCCCATTTTTCAGGCTCGATTTTTCGCACCGACGGCCCGCTATCAAAACGGACAAAAACCTCTTCTGGCGAGAGGTCAACGACGGTGCCAAGCGAACCATTGACCCAGCGTTTCATCGGGTCATTCCGAACCGCCATAACCCGCGCGCCTTTTTTCAGCGTGAGTTTCTCTGGCGCAGGAGCGCGGTTGGCGGAGAAATTTCCTTTGGTTTCGCAATCATAGTCAACGGCTTCACTGACAAGAGCGGATAAGCCCGACACATTATAGCGGTTAGCAATGGCATTGGTCGAGGTCAGGAGCACTGGCGTGTGCCCTTCTCGGTGCGGGCCAACGCAGGCCTCATTAATCCCCATCACGGCTTCTTCGACATTTCGCGCAACCCGCAAGTCAGAGAGAATATTGATAAATTCCGCATTGCGCTGTCGATAAACTTTGGAGAGTTCAAAATGCACTGGCGAGTAATTTTCCAGCACATTAGAATTATAGGCATAGGGCCCAGAATATCCGCGCTGTGCCAGCATTTGATGTTCATGCCGGGGAATAACAGGCGGCAGTTGGAAAAAATCTCCAACGAGTAAAAGCCGCACCCCGCCAAAGGGCTCGCGGCTATCCTGTGCCTTGCGCAGAACCAGATCGATGCCGTCTAAAATATCGGCGCGCAGCATGGAGACTTCGTCAATAATAACGAGATCGACCTTCTTCCAAAGGCGGTTCGTCTTTTGATCCACCAGCGCGGCTTCGTCTATAATTTTAAACGGAAAACGGAAGAAGGAATGGATGGTCTGCCCGCCAACATTCAACGCTGCAACACCCGTCGGGGCGAGCACTACCGTATTGGGAATATTACATTGGGTTTGGATATATTTAACCAGCGTGGATTTTCCTGTCCCTGCCTCGCCTGTCACAAGGATGGGCGAACGGTCATCAGACTCTAATTGCTCCAAAATAAGGCTGACTATTGCATCATTCGCATAATTATCTGGGAAACTCGCGCTTATAGACACGTCAGGCTTTCTTCTCCCAACGACCGCGCTCATCTTGCTGATAATAGGCGAGGCTCGCGCCAGCCGCTTTCAACTCTTTCCAACGGCCACGCTCGCGGGTCACATCTTCTTCGCTCCGGCCATTTATCATAACCATCGCACGGTTAACGTCGTCCATATCCACGATGGATGCTCCATTGAGAAGAAAGACGGCATCAAAGCCTGCCGCACTCTCCGTCGAGGCACTGAGTAATATGGGCTGCAGCTCGGCTTGCGGTTCATCATCGCGGCCATGCGGTAGAAAGGCATCATCGCGAAAGGTCCAGAGGAAATTGTCCAGCTCAGCTAGTTTGTCCTCCGGCATTTTCACCAAAGCCCGCCAACCCTTTTCGAGCGTCTTTTCCAGCAAACCCGGCAAGACGCCTTCCAGAGTCGAGGCCTCCAGGTGATAAAACCAATATTCGGCGGCTTCTGCCACGCCTAGCCTTCGTGATTATCGGCAATCCAGCGGTTAAGCAGACGCACGCCAAAACCCGTCCCGAAAGTAGGGTTGCGTGCATCTTTGGAATTATTGACCATCGCGGTACCAGCAACATCCAAATGCGCCCAAGGCGTCTTGGTTCCAACAAATCGCTTTAGGAATTGTGCTGCCGTGATGGAGCCCGCTGCCCGTCCGCCAATATTTTTCATATCCGCATTGGGTGAGTTCAAGAGCTTGTCATAGGACTCATGCAGCGGCAGGCGCCACGCTTTATCCGTCGAAGTTTCTCCAGCATCCGAGATTTGTTTTGCGAGGTCATCATCTGGGCTGAACAAGCCGCAATACTCATTCCCAAGGCCGATAATAATCGCCCCCGTTAATGTCGCGAGATCAATCATCGCCGCGGGCTTATATTTTGTAACCGCATAATGCAGCGCATCGGCGAGAACTAAGCGCCCTTCGGCATCCGTGTTTTGAACTTCAATGGTTTGTCCAGACATGGAGACGACAATATCGCCCGGCAATTGGGCTTTGCCATCAGGCATATTTTCAACCAGCCCGACAATTCCCACGACATTGGCTTTCGCTTTACGGGACGCAAGCGCACACATGGTCCCGACAACAGCAGCAGAGCCGCCCATATCGCCTTTCATATCCCACATATTCGCGCCCGGCTTCAGGCTGATACCGCCCGTATCAAAGGTCACGCCTTTCCCGACGAGGCAGGCAGGAGCCTTCCCCGCTTTGCCGCCATTCCAGCGGATGACAACTAATTGGCTTTCCCGTTCAGAGCCAAGACCCACGCCAAGCAAGGCATGCATCCCGAGCTTATTCAATTCAGGCTCACCAAGAACTTCGACCTCAAGGCCTAAGTCCCGCAGACCTTCAATCCGGTTGGCATAGGCTTTTGGATAGATTTCATTTGGCGGTGCATTCACGAGGTCGCGCGCAAGCACGACGCCGTCTCCAGCTGGGCCATAGTAATTTTTATAGGCGGCTCTTGCCGCATTTGGATTATCGCTGACAATTGTGATGGAGCTCAAAGGCTCTTTCTTAGACTTAGTTGCTTTGCTCTTATGCTTATCCCAGATGTAAGCGGCCAGCCGCGCACCCAAGGCGCAGCGCGCCGCGTCATCAGCTGTTGCATCTGTGCCGTCCAAATGAACGGTGAGGTGCTCAACGCCGCTGCCTCTTAAGGATTTCGCGATTTTCGCTGTGGCCATTTCATAATCAAAGACGTCCGAATCGCCTCTGCCCAATACAAAGACCCGAACGCCTGAGCCGACATAAGTATTGAACCCGTCTGAGGCTTTGCCATGAAAACGGGCCGCTTTCGCAGCGGCTTTCACGACATCACTGTCATATGGGTGGTTTTCCCCGCTGTTAGAAATAACGAGTGCTGCACCTTTTCGCGCAGCCCGTGGAGCAGAAAATGTCACTTTCATAAAATCGCCTCAAGCTTTGTTTGAAACACTGGTAACGGAAGCTTTGACCCATTAGAAGAGGCAATTGAAACTAGACGTAATTTTACCACTGAAAGCAAAGTCGGCGCAAACATAGATGAAACTTCTCCAGAGCTATATTTTTTCGCAAGCTTTTTTACCTGCCGTACTGTCTTTATCGGCACTGGCATTACTTGCCCTTCTCACGCAGTCCTTGCAGACACTCGATTTGATTGTTGAAAACCGTCAGACCGCAGGCACATTTTTTTACATTACTTTTCTCGCCCTGCCCCAGCTCATCGGCATAATCATGCCGCTCGCTGTGTTTATGGCGACGATTTACGCCCTAAACCGCATGACTAGCGACTCAGAGCTAGTCGTTGCCAAAGCCAATGGCGTTTCCCCATGGGCTATGGGAACACCTGTTTTACGGCTAGGCGTTTATGCCCTTATTTTTCACCTGATTATCAACCTCTTGATTCAACCTTTATCCTTTCGACAAATGCGGGCCGAAATTTTAACCGTAAAATCAGATATTGCGAGCCAGATGGTACAGGCCGGACGTTTTCTTACGCCCACTCCAGACCTGACAGTCTATGCTCGAGAGATTCTAAATGATGGAGAATTGCTGGATGTTCTTATCCATGATGGCCGAGATGCAGAATCAAAATCAACTCATACGGCCAAGACAGGACGGCTACAGCGGTCTGAAAACTCCATATCTCTCATTTTATTTGATGGGTCGGTTCAAACACCAATTGAAGGCGGCGCTTTGGATATCATTAAATTTGAAACCTACCAACTCGACCTCTCTGATGTTGTCGCGTTAGATAATGTATTGCGCTTAAAATCTTCAGACCGGTTTTTACATGAATTATTGCGACCAAATCCATTAGATTATGTGACGCCAAAATTACGCGGCGAAATGACGGCGGAAGGACATGCACGCCTCGCCACGCCGCTCTGGAATATGGCGCTCGTATTAATTGCCATGTCTTTCTTACTGCGAGGACAACACTCCAAACTTGGGCACGGACGGAAAATCGCCTTCTGCGCCGTCACTGGGTTTTTACTGCGACTGCTAGGCTTTGCTGTGGCATCCGCTGCAGAAGGGGATACCGCGCTAAATCCCGTGCAATATCTCATCCCCTTGCTCATTATTGTGGTCTGCATAATCCACCTTACGAGGCGTAAACGGATCAGATTTGGTAAAAGCCGGCGGAGAAAGTCTTATAATGCCGCGAAGATGCAATCTTTGAATGAAGGGCACTTCCTATGATTGGCGGTGCCACATTATCACGCTATATTACAGGCCGAATTTTGCGGGGCATCTTCGTTGCCTTCCTCATTGTCACATCCATCATCGCGCTTGTCGATTATGTCGAAGCCTCTCGAAATATTGGCGTAGACGGCGACCTCACACCGTTTCAACTCTTGGCCCTCACGGGGCTAAAAATTCCAAAGCTGATTGAACAAACCATCCCATTCGTTGTGCTTTTTGGCGTCATGGGGGCTTTGTCGGGCATGAATAAGAGGTCTGAGCTAACCGTCATGCGCGCGGCGGGCCTGTCAGCATGGCGCTTCTTGCGTCCGGCTCTAGTAGTCACTGCTATAATCGGTGTATTTTGGTCGACCGTTATCAATCCGTTATCAACCGTCATGATGGGAGAATATGATGCGCGCGCGGCGGAGGTTTTAGGGGGTGCAAATTCAAATGAAGTTTGGCTCCGTGAAGGGTCGGACACATCTCAACGTGTCATTCAGGCGCAAAGCCTAGACATCCTGTCCAAACGTTTGGAGGGTGCGATATTCTATGAAATGGGAATTGAGGCCGATGGGTCCACAGTTTTTGAACGGCGGTTTGATGCAAAAACGGCGCGCCTTAAAACATCAGGATTTTGGTCTTTAAAAGGCGTGATTGAAAACGCACCCGGCGAAGAGACGAAATTTTCCGACGAGCTCTCCCTCCCCACATCCATCGATATAGAAGATTTAAGAGAACAATCTGGCCAACAGATCACCCCACCATTTTGGGACATTCCAGATGCAATAGACGCGAATGAAAAGGCTGGCTTTTCTGCCAGACAGTTAAGATTACAACTCCATAAGCTGCTCGCATTACCCTTTTTGCTTGTCGCCATGACCTTTATCGCCGCTGGCGTGTCCATGCATTTGATCCGAAGCGGCGGGACCTTACGTCTCTTAATTATGGGGGCAGCCCTCGGATTTGGCGTCTTTTTCACCGATAGCGTCATCACCGCTTTTGGCGAAGTGGCCATCATCCCTGTCATCTTAGCCGCTTGGACCTGTCCAATTCTTGTCTTATTGTTAAGTATTGCTCATTTATCCAAGATTGAAGACGGCTGAAATCTAACTATAGTTTAATTTCCAAATGGCGCACAGCATCCTAAACTTGCGACATTGAGTCCTTTGACTATAACAGCCGTAGAACATAACAGAAGACGATGATTATGCGCCTTTTAACAAAGCTTGCTATAACGACTGCCCTCCTCGCAACCACTGTGCCCGCTCATGCGCAATCCGCCCCCCACGGAATAGCAGCGGTGGTGAACTCTGACATTGTTACAATTCATGATTTGCGCCAGCGTGTCCTATTCATGATGGCCACAACTGGGGCGGAAAGAGACGAAGCCACCATCCAGCGGCTGCAACGCCAAGCCCTGAGCAATCTTATCAATGAACATTTGCAAATGCAGGAATCTGAAAAATACGAACAAACCATTTCAGATGAGCAAGTGAACCAACGTCTTTCACAGCTTCTGTCCCGTAATGGCGCTGACCCAAATAAACTCGTTGCAGACCTTGCCGCCGGAGGCGTTTCAATCGAGACTCTTCGCGACCAAATTAGATCCGAAATCGCGTGGCAACGCATCGTGAATGGCCTCTATGGGTCGCGCATCAGGATTTCTGATGCTCAGATTGATGAAACACTCAATCAGATCACAGCCAATGCCTCGAAACCAAATTACCGAATTGCAGAGATTTACATCGAAGCTTCCCCAGAAATTGGCGGTATAGAAGGTGCGATGGAAGGTGCGAACGCCATGATCGCGCAGGTGAAGAACGGCGCCCCGTTCCAATTATTAGCACAGCAATTTTCATCCGCTGCCTCAGCCGCGCGCGGCGGGGATGTTGGCTGGGTTCGCGAAGGTGAACAACGACCAGAAATCGATGCCGCGATCAAAGCAATGGAAGTAGGAAGCGTCTCCGCACCCATTCAAGTGCCGGGCGGTGTCTATGTGATCGCGCTCATTGAGAAAAGGGTTTCAGAATCTGATACGCTTTACAAACTCAAACAAGTAACCGTTGAGGATGAAACGGAGGCTGCTAAATCCAGATTGACGGCCTTACGCGGAGACCTCCAAAGCTGCGAGACTTTAGAGGCAGACGTCAAAGCTATCGAAGGTGTGGAAGCCGCCGATATGGGTGAAATCAAATCCTCCGATTTGACGGATGAAATCGTCGCCGCGCTTGAACGCACGGATGTCGGCGGATTATCCGATCCTTTTGACCGACCAAATGGCGCGACCTCCATTATGGTTTGCAAACGTGAAACAACGGGAACCGATATTCCAACGCGGGATCAAATCGAAGACAGGCTATTAGACCAACAATTGGCGCAAGCGTCAAAACGCGCGCTACGTAACCTTAGGCGTGAAGCGACGCTCGTCGTGCGTTAGGCAAACTGCATGCGCCCATTCGCACTCAGCATGGGCGACCCAGCGGGCATCGGTCCAGAAGTTACTGTCAAAGCGTGGCAGGCTCTGCGCACTTCGCCTGAATACGCCTTCTCTGTTATCGCACCAGCCGCAATATTTGCACAAACGCCGCACCGGATAATATCCGATATTTCCGAAGCCAAAGACGGCTTCGGTGACGCTTTACCTATTCTGGATATTGGCGGCTCGGCCTGCGCCCCCGGAGAACCATCAGCGGCAAACGCCCCCGCAATTATCGGCAGTATCGAACGCGGCGTCTCATTATGTTTGTCAGGAGACGCAGATGGGATTGTCACCAATCCAATTGCGAAACATATGCTCTATGAGGCTGGGTTTAAATTTCCGGGTCATACAGAATTTCTGGGCCATTTAAGTCAAAACCATCCGGTGCCCTATGCCGCAGGTCCTGTCATGATGCTTGCCGCGCAAAATTTGCGTGTCGGCCTCGCCACCGTGCATATGCCCCTAACCGAAGCGGCGCAGCAGCTGAAAACGGACAGAATTCTCGAGACAGCCCGCGTCATGCTAGGGGCTCTGAAATTAGATTTCGGCTTTAAATCGCCGCGATTGACGTTAACTGGCCTGAACCCTCATGCGGGCGAAGGCGGGGCGCTCGGGCGCGAGGAAATAGAGATTATCAACCCAGCTGCGCAAATCTTAAGAGGCGAAGGATTTGATGTCACAGATGCCCAGCCTGCCGACACTTTATTTCATGCAGAAGCTCGGAAAAATTATGATGCGGTCCTAGCCATGTATCACGACCAAGGCCTCATCCCCGTCAAAACATTAGACTTCCACGGCGGCGTCAATATTACGCTTGGGCTGCCCTTCATACGCACGAGCCCCGACCACGGAACGGCCTTTGGCATAGCGGGAAAAGGCATTGCGCGGCCCGACAGCTTAATAGCGGCCATCAAAAAAGCCCGAGAGATTGCGAATAATCGTCATGGCTATTGAAAATCTTCCGTCTCTTTCGGAAACGGTGAAGACGCACGGGCTCGGCGCAAATAAAAAGCTTGGCCAGCATTTCCTCTTAGATATGAATCTGACGGATAAAATTGCGCGCCTGGCGGAACCTCTTGCGGGACATAGCGTGGCTGAAATTGGCCCTGGTCCGGGCGGGCTAACGCGCGCGCTTTTACTCCGGGGCACTGAGAAACTCGTCGCCATTGAAATGGACGAACGCTTCATTCCGGCACTGGCCGAGATTGGCGACCTATCAGAAGGGCGGTTGGAAATCGCGCAAGGCGATGCCCTCAAATATGACATTGCGGCGAACTTGCCAGCCCCCCGAAAAATCGTGGCTAACTTGCCCTATAATGTCGGCACAAAAATGCTAATCAATTGGATTACAGCCTCTCCCATTTTTTGGACTCAGCTGGTTCTCATGTTCCAATTGGAAGTCGCCCAGCGGGTCGTTGCGGCGCCGGGTGAAGCTCATTATGGACGGCTGGCTGTGCTGTGCCAATCCGTCGCCCAGTGCCGTTTAGCTTTTGAAGTGCCTGCGAGAGCCTTCACGCCGCCGCCAAAAGTCGACAGCGCGGTTGTCGTCTTAGACCCGCTTGAGACGCCATTTGCAGATTTGAAAATGCTTGGCCGCGTAACCCAAGCAGCCTTTGGCCAGCGGCGGAAAATGCTGAGACGAAGCCTTCGGTCCTTGGCAGAACAATCGGGTTTGGTTCTCGAAGACTGGTTAGAAAGCTGCGGCGTTGACCCTAAAGCGCGTCCAGAAACCCTGCCCGTTTCAGCCTTTCAAGCGCTCGCAGACTCTATCAAAGCCAGTCAATAATTGAGCTAGCCGCCATCAATAAGGGATTTCACGAATCCGCCTAGCCACATCTGACGCCGCCGCCGCATACGCTCCGATTTCACAATCGTTTTCAGCTCTTCGAGCGCCGTAAAAATATCTTCATTTACAATGACATAATCATATTCGGCCCAATGACTAATTTCGGCTTCTGACTTGCTCATACGTTTAACAATGACGCTGTCACTATCCTGCGCACGGGTTCGGAGTCGTTGCTCCAATTCTCGCATATTGGGTGGCAGGATAAATATTTTCACAAGATCATCCGCCGCCGCCTGCGTCAGCTGTTGCGCGCCTTGCCAATCAATGTCGAACACCACATCTTTTCCCTGAGATAAGGCCTCTTCAACGGGACCCCGCGGCGTGGCGTAATAATTGTCAAACACCTTGGCATGTTCGAGAAATTCACCTGCCGCTTCCAGCTCGCCAAAGCGCGTTTTATCGATGAAGAAATAATCCTTCCCCTCTTCCTCACCAGGACGCATCGGGCGGGTCGTCGCAGAAATACTCATCGCCATATCAGGATGATCTGCCAATAATTTACGGGTGAGCGTCGTTTTCCCCGCCCCGCTAGGCGAAGATAAAACGACCATTAATCCGCGCCTATCGGACTTTAACTTGTCAAAAACACTCGCTGTCTGGGTCATGAATTAAAGGTCCTCATCGCAGCCCTCGCTTCTTTTGAATCTTCCGCCATTTCGCGACATTGCGTTCATGCTCTTTCAACGTCTTCGCAAAAGCATGCCCGCCCGTCCCGTCAGCGACAAAGAACAAGGCGTCAGTTTCATGCGGATTTAAAACAGCCAAGATGGCATCCTTGCCAGGATTACAAATCGGAGTCTTCGGCAAAGCCGGAATTTGGTAAGTGTTCCAATCTGTTTTCCGGTCAATTTCCGACCGGCGAATACGCCTTCCCAAAGGTTCCCCTTTTGAAATTCCATAAATAATTGTCGGGTCAGATTGCAGCGGGATGCCTTGTCGCAATCGGTTCGTGAACACACCCGCCACGAGGCCGCGTTCCATACCAATTCCCGTTTCTTTCTCGACGACGGAGGCCAGAATAATCGCCTCTTCTTTGGTTTTTACTGGTATTGTCTTATCACGTTTTTCCCATGCCTCATCCAAGAGATCTTTCTGCGCTTGGGCCATCTTCTCCAAGAGTTGAGATTGCGTCATGCCGCGCGGCAATAGGTAGGTTTCCGGCAATAATGTCCCTTCGGCTGGAACCTCTGGATTGTCATCTTTCAGATTTGCTTCGCCGTCGAGTGAGCGCGTTATCATGGCAGAGGTCAAGCCTTCCGCAGCGGTGAATGGATAGAGAATAGCCTTTCCATTTGCGAGACTTTCATAGACGCCAGCCATCGACATATTTTTTGACAAGTAAAATTCACCCGCCTTAAATTTAGCTTCATTGCCGCGGAGCTTCGTCACGGCTTTGAATAAAAAAGCGCTCTCAATAAAACCATCATCTTCTAAATTTTGGGCGATTGAGCTCAAACCCGCACCCCGAGGCACAGTGAAGGCGACTTGCTCACTTGGGCCCTCTTGCGCGCGCTCATATTTATAATTTATCGCCGCATAGCCTGCGAGCGCCAATCCGCCAAAAAATGTTACAAGCGCGGTAATGGCGATAAGGCCCAACATCCGCTTATCCCGTTTCGCTAAAACTGGCTCGGGCGCGGCAACCGTATCTTCGGTCTGTTCGGCGTCTTCAGCCACTGCCCCGCTATTCCGCTTCGACAAAGATGAGAGCTGCATTCGTCCCGCCAAACCCAAAGGAGTTTGACATAGCCGCTTTCCCTTCAAACGGGACGGCTTTCAAAGGAACCAGATCAAGGTCTGTTTCAACATTTGGGTTTTCAAGATTTAGCGTCGGCGGCGCCATTTTATCCCGCAACGCCAAAATAGAGAAAATGGCTTCAATCGCGCCTGCTGCACCGAGCAAATGTCCTGTCGCCGATTTGGTCGACGACATTTTGGCTTTGGACGCGTGGTCCCCGAGTAATCGCTCTACAGCGCGAACTTCTAATTCATCGCCCATCGGTGTCGACGTCCCATGAGCATTTACATAGCCGATATCAGACGGCTCAAGTCCTGATTTTTTCAATGCCATTCGCATCGCTCGGAAACCGCCCTCACCTCCTGGTGCAGGGCTGGTGATGTGATGCGCGTCACCAGATAGGCCATATCCCACACATTCCGCGAGGATATTGGCCCCGCGCGCCTTTGCGCTTTCATAATTTTCGAGCACGACCACGCCCGCGCCCTCGCCCATTAAGAAGCCGTCTCGGCCTTCATCATAAGGCCGCGACGCAGCTTCAGGCGTATCATTATATCCCGTTGTCATGGCGCGGCAGGCGACAAAGCTTCCAATGCCCAATCGCGTAATTGAGGCTTCGCAGCCCCCAGCGAGCATCATATCGGCATCGCCGCAGGCAATTATACGCGCGGCATCACCAATCGCATGCGCCCCAGTCGCACAAGCGGTCGCGAGTGCACTATTCGGGCCTTTCAATCCATGGCGGATAGAGACTTGACCAGACGGTAGATTGATGAGCATGGCGGGAATAACAAATGGTGACAGGCGGCGCGGACCGCGATCCCGCAGAAGAATAGACGCATTATAGGTCGTATCAATTCCGCCAATTCCAGAGCCCAGAATGACGCCAGC
>CAZNXP010000013.1:0-16504 GCA_964576955.1 uncultured Algimonas sp. | reverse complement strand
AAGCCCGGATACATTCCAGTTTCTTAAAAGATATCGTCCCGCAGCCTGGCCGGAACTTCCGTTTTTCAATTACGGCAAAACTCTAAATTTTAGAAACTCAATATACTCCGCCTCCTGATTGGAGGCGGGGCCCGATTATCTCACCTTTGAAATATTCAAAGTATTGGTTGTCCCGGGAACGCCTAGCGGAAAACCAGCGGAAATTATCACCGTATCATCCGTCTCCAGCTTTAGTTTTTCTTTCGCAAGTCCCGGTATTTGTCCGACCATATCATCAAAATCAATCGGGTCTTTCGTGACGATGGGCATAACGCCCCAGCTCAGCGCGAGGCGTGAGGCTGTCCGCATTTTAGGCGTGAGTCCGACAATTCGGCACGGTGGGCGCTCGCGGCTAATGCGCTGCACGGTCGAGCCCGTAAGCGTATATCCAAGCACAGCTTTTGCGCCCAATTTCTTGACAATCCCCCGAACAGCACCAGAGACGGCATCTTCCGCGGTCGCCTCATAAGGCAGCTTTGTGGCATCGAAATAATCCCAATAGATAGGATCTTTCTCTGCGGCGCCTATGATACGGTCCATAATCGCAACAGCGGTCGCAGGGTGGCGCCCCACGGCTGTCTCCGCTGATAACATGACGGCATCTGCGCCTTGGTAAATCGCCGTTGCAACATCAGAGGCTTCGGCCCGTGTCGGTGTGGGTGAATCGATCATAGATTCCAGCATATGTGTCGCGACTATCACAGGCTTTCCTAAGGCGCGGCATTTTCGAATAATCAGGCGCTGGACGACGGGCACTTGTTCAAGCGGAAGTTCGACGCCCAAATCCCCGCGCGCGACCATGACGGCATCTGTCATAAGCAGGATAGAGTCTAAATCCTCAACGGCTGAGGGTTTTTCGATTTTCACAATAATCCCGGCCTTATCGCCGATGATTTTGCGCGCATCGCGAACGTCTTGGGAGCTTTGGACAAAAGATAACGCGATATAATCGACCTCTAGGGTCAGGGCGAAAGCCATATCAATGCGGTCTTTATCCGTCATGGCAGACATTGGCAGCACAGTATTTACGACATTTATGCCTTTGCGTTCAGAGAGCTCGCCCGGCACATCAACGCGGGCTTTCGCGGTCTTGCCATCGTTGGAGAGGACAGTGACCTGCAGCTTACCATCATCAAATTTGAGTACGGTTCCCACGACCATCGCCTCCATCAACTCTTGATGCGGCATGATAATCAAACCCGCTTTGCCCGGCTCCGTCCCTTGGCGGATTTCAATGGTCTCGCCGTAACGCAGTTCAATCTTGCCGCCTTCAAAGCTACCACAGCGCAGCTTTGGGCCTTGCATATCCGCGACAATACAAATTGGATTGCCTGTCGCCTTTTGAACCTCTCGAATGGCTTTGACAGAGGCGGCATGATCTTCATGAGAGCCGTGACTGAAATTCAATCTAAAAGCATCTACCCCAACATCATGCAGTAGCCGTAGCGTATCAGGCGAGCGGCTGGCAGGTCCAATCGTGGCGAGAATTTTGGCGTAGCGATTGCGCATGAAGATGACTCCGTTGAATTGGAACCAGCTTAGCGGGTCACGCGGTCAAAATCATAGGATTCTTTCGCAAATATTGCGAAAGTGGCTGTTTTAGCAAACAGATTGTGGAAGTCTCAGGGTTTGACCAATGTTAATTGCAAAATCTGTATTGAGTCCGTTCATGGACTGAATAACATTTACGCCCACACAGGTTTTGCGCGCGAGGCTGTAAACCGTATCGCCTTGTTGAACCGTGTAAGTCTGGCCAGCGCCTTGTAGCGTGCGGACCGTCTCAGGTAGTTGCTGATTTGTTGTGACAGCATCTGCCGCAATAATATTGCGCGAATAATCATAGTCGATAGGCGTTCCCGATACACCAATCGGAGCCCGGTTTATGGTCTGGGCTGCTGGCAAACTCGGCGCGGAAGCCTGCAGTGTCTGTGCGTGTTGGGACTGCTGAAGGGCCATGAAACCCGGCGTGCCTGTCACTTCACTGGCTGCATATGCCGAGTCAGTTGGCGCTGTTGCCACGATAGTTGGGGCTGCCGCAGACCTGACAAGGGACGGGTCCGTTGCGCCGGTACTCGCCAATATGGCCTGTGCCTCGGGCGAGTCGATACTTACAGAGGCTGTTGGCGCGCTTGCATATTGCGTTCCTGCATATTGCGTGCCCGAAATGGGGGCGGGGGCTTGCTCTGCCGCTGCATATTGATTTTGCTCAGGCGAGTCGCCGCGATAGGTCGTGGAATATTCATAATTCGGGTTTTCTTGTGTCGTCAAACACCCACTAAGCAAAATAGCTGTAAGCGGTAAGATAAGTAAACTGCGCATACTGGCCTCCTTAAAGGAATGAAAGCGGAAGCTTGCAGATTATGGCTAATATTCGGTTAACACTTCAGCGAACAACGGCCCCTCAGCTGTTTCCTTCGCGAAAATACGCCCTTAGATATTCGTCCAAAATGATTGCAGGGACAGGCGGCGGCCCCTCGTTGCATTACTCACGGAAACTGCAGCTTGAAAATCGGCGCAAAAACAAGCACATGGTATAAATTATTGCGTAACTGAGGAATTTAGCTCTCATGAATATCAAAACACGTCCTGTTGAGTATAAAGATGGCAAGACAAAATGCATTGGCTATTTGGCTTGGGATGACAATCGTGCAGACCCACTGCCCGGCATTTTAATCAATCACGCTTGGGGCGGCCTTGACGGTTTTGCCATGGACCACGCCGTACAAATGGCCGCCTTAGGCTATGTCGGTTTTGCCTTAGATAATTATGGCGACGGCGCATTGCCTGAAACAATGGAAGAAAAAGCGGCAATGATGACTCCGCTGAAAGAAGACCGCGCGGCCCTGCTCAAACGTCTCAAAGCTGGATATAAAGCGGCCGCAAGCCTGGATGAGGTGGATGAGACCCATATGGCGGCCATCGGCTTTTGCTTTGGCGGACTTTGTACCTTGGATATGGCGCGTGCGGGTATGGACCTTCACGCCGCGATTTCCTTTCACGGCTTATTGGACGCACCAGAAGGCCTGCCGAAGAAGAAATGCAAAGCCAGCGTTCTGGTCTGTCATGGCTGGGATGACCCCATGGCGACACCAGAAGCTGTCAAAACATTTGGTGAAGAAATGGCCCAAAAGAATTGCGATTGGCAACTCCACGCCTACGGCGGCGTCGTTCACGGCTTCACCAACCCAGCGGCGGCGGATAAGAAAAACGGCATCGTCTATAATGAGCTAGCTCAAAGACGGTCTACAAATGCAATGCTCGACCTATTGTCTGAAAAATTTGCGATGCACGGAACGGACGCAGTATAGCTTCTATGAACATAATCCGAGATACAGACTCCTTGCGGGCTTATTGCGATGCAGCCCGCAAACATGAGTTTGTCTGTATCGATACGGAGTTCATGCGCGAGAGCACATTTTTCTCAATCTTGTGCCTCGTACAGGTCGCCACCGCCGAAGAAGAGGCGATTATTGATCCTATAGCTGACGGCATCGACCTAACGCCGCTCAAAGAACTATTGATGGACCAAAGCGTCGTCAAAGTGCTTCATGCCGCGCGGCAAGATATGGAAATCTTCTACCGGATTTGCGGCGCCGTCCCCGGCCCCATCTTTGACACGCAAATCGCAGGCATGGCCGTCGGCCTTGGGGATAGCGCAGGATACGGCGCTTTGGTCAAGGCGCGCCTGAACATCAATCTCGATAAAGGCGCTAGATTTACGGATTGGTCGCTCCGCCCGTTGTCAGAGAAACAACTCAGCTATGCCCTCGCCGATGTCACCCATTTGCGTGACCTTTATCCGGGCGTTGTCAGTGAGCTGGAAGAGCAAGGCCGATTGAATTGGGTCATGGAAGAAATGACGCAGCACATGGAAGAAAGCCTCTATACTTTTGAGCCCGAAGAAGCCTGGCAGCGCCTTAAACTGCGCGGCAATAAGAAACCCTATCTCGCCGCCCTTAAAGCCGCCGCGGCATGGCGAGAACGTCAGGCCATCAAGAAAGACATTCCGCGCCGCCGCGTCTTAAAAGACGACGCTATGTATGATTTGGCCCAGCAACGCCCGCGCACAATAGATGCCTTAGCAAAATTGCGCGGTATCCCGCGCGGCTTTGAGAAATCTTCCTCTGCAAGCGGCCTCGTTGAGAGTATTGGCGCCGCAGTTGATAATGCCAATGATTACGCCCCGCCCGCGCCAGAAGTGAAACATATGCCCCCCTCTCTGGGTCCGCGCATTGAAATGCTTAAAACGCTCTTACGCCTGCGCACGGAAGTCGAAGGCATTGCCACGCGCTTAGTCGCCAATGCCCGCGATATTGAACAGCTTGCCGCCTTTGGCGAAGGCGCAGATATCGCGGCTCTCAATGGTTGGCGGCGCGAGATTTTTGGTCAAGACGCGCTAGATATGCTACGCGGGAAAATCGCTCTACGTTTGGAGGGCGAAAATGTCGTCGCCGAACGTCTCGACTAAGGGCGCACCGCCCCTGCCCGCACGGCGAGAGTTCACCTACGCCCCGCCCACAGACCCGCTAAATATCCTCCACGTCGATGAGGATATCATTGTCGTTGATAAACCTGCGGGCCTGCTCTCTGTGCCGGGGCGGGAGCTCCCAGATTGTCTGCAATCGCGCCTCTCAGCCCTCTACCCCGAAAGCCTACTGGTGCACCGCCTCGATATGGCAACATCGGGCATCATGGTCTTTGCACGACATAAACCCGCCCAGAGACATCTCGGCCTACAATTCGAGCGCCGCCATACCTCCAAGAGTTATATTGCCCGCGTCGACGGGAGTGTCGCGGGGGAAACAGGCCGGATAAATCTACCTCTCATCGCGGATTGGCCAAACCGTCCGCGCCAAATGGTCAGCTGGGAACATGGCAAAGCCAGCATTACGGATTGGGAAGTCATCGCGCGAGAGGCAATTGCGACACGCCTTGCTCTACATCCCGTGACAGGCCGTAGCCATCAGCTTCGCGTACATTGTTGGGCCATGGGTCACCCGATTTTGGGCGACCGCATTTATGCCGTGGATAAGGTATTTTCGGCGGCACCGAGACTGCAGCTGCACGCATGGAAACTCGGCCTACGCCATCCTCAAGACGGAGAGCCCATGACATTTGAGAGTGAATGCCCGTTTTAAAACGCCTCTTAACAGCCGCTCAAACGTAATAGCTTCATGGCTCATAATTCTAATATCTGCACAGGAATGCTCGGATGAAATTTGAAAATTTCGGAAATGACCTGCACTGTATCGTCATAGGGAGTTCAGGCGGTATTGGGGCCGCTCTTGTTGAACGGCTCGTCAAGTGTCCGCAAGTCGCCCGTGTCCATAGCCTATCGCGTGCGGGGCGTTCGCACCCGTCCCCCAAAGTCGCAAATCTGACCTTTGATTTTACGGATGAAGAGAGCCTTATCGGCGCAGCCCAAGCTCTGCAAGAAGTCGGACCCTTTGACCTCATCCTGATTGCAACGGGCCTCTTGCAAGGCGAAGGCATATCGCCAGAGAAAAACCTACGTGCCCTGACCCATGAGCGCCTAGCTAAAAGCTATGAAATAAATGTCATCGGCCCCGCCATGAGCGCGAAATATTTCGCCCCACTTTTACGGCGAGACAAAAAGGCGGTCTTCGCAGCTCTCTCGGCGCGGGTTGGCAGCATATCGGATAACCGCCTCGGAGGATGGTATGCGTACCGCGCCTCAAAAGCGGGTCTCAATATGATATTGAAAACCCTTTCGATTGAGGTCCAACGGCGTTTTAAAAATCAAATCATCATTGGTCTTCACCCCGGAACTGTCGACACGGCGCTCTCCAAACCTTTTCAAGGCAATGTGCCAAAGGGCAAGCTTTTCACGCCGGCCTTTTCTGCCGAAAAATTACTGAGCGTGATAGACGGGCTTTCTGAAAAAGACAGCGGGTTTCTATTCGATTGGGCCGGAGAAAAGATCGAGTTCTGAGCGGTTCCGTAAATATTTCGCGGTAAATGCTTTCGTCAAATCCGCTTTTTTCGATCCAGCCGCGACATCTAATTCCAAGACGAGTTCTCGCAATACATCAACGGAGCGTTCGCATTGACGCAAAATAAAGGTCACAACGTCCTGCCCGACGGATCGACCAGCTTGGTCGAAGAGTTCCCGCAAGATAGGCTCTAATGAGGCTTCATCATGTTCGGCCAGACTCACGCTAGGCATGGCGTTCAAACGAGAGTTTAAATCCGGCAGGGAAATACCCCATTGCGTGGGCGGAAGAGAACTTGCGAGAACGAGGCCAGAGATGTGTCCCGCGAGCGCGAGGTTAATCGCGTCAAATAAGTCTCGCTCCTCCATCTTATGAGCATCATCAATGAACTCGCCGTCTGAGGCGTGCCGCCACGCTTGCCCCAAATGGGTTTTTCCGGACCCTGCGGGACCCAAGATTAGAACCGCCGCGCTTGGCCAGCGCTCACGCGCGCGCAAGAAGGTGACAGCTGCACGGTTGCCGTCTGTAACATGGAAATTAGAAAAACGCTGCGGCCTATCTGGCCGCAGATTAAGCGGGATTTGAGACATCACGCCCGCTTAGGACCGTTTAAAAACAAGCCCTAGACGTGGATCTTGCTCAACCCGCACGCCTTTGAAGCGAAGCTCATTGGCGAGGCGATTAATATCCCCGCCATAGGAAATGGTCATCAAGGCCCCATCTTTTGAAAGCGCATCCAAACGCGCGCCTTTGATTTGCGCGGCGGTGTTAATCGCATCTTGCAAGGCAATCCAATCTGCATGGTTATTATAGAGAACCGAGACGGAACTTGTCACAACTTCGCCCGCCACAACCGCAGAGGCTTGCTTCCAATCAGATTCAAGGCGCGCGACAATACGGTCGGCAAAGCTAGCATTTACGCCAATCTCTGGGGCGTCTTCTGCAGTTGGATCAATGCCAAGTGGAATCTCTGAACCTATGGGCGTCGGTGCGGGTGCAATCGGCGAAATATAAAAACTTTGGCGGTCACCCGTATCAACGGAGATATCTGTTACTGTCCCGCTGGATTCGACAATCAAAACTTGGTTGAGCCGATATTTCGCCGCGATGGCCCGCAATTTATCATCAGAGGGAGAGGCTGATAAAAATTGCACATCTTCGGCTGACGCCGCCTGAAGGGGCGTTAAAGCATGGGTTAAACGCGGGTCAGAGAATATGGCCTGAAGACCGCCTGATCCAAGCGCGCCTGTCTCACGGACGAGGACCAAACGTTCACTGGCTTGCGAGCTCACCATCGTCAAATCATTCGCTTGAAGAAAGCTCTGCACTTGCGACGGATTAAAGGCGACTGTGATCTTACCAAGATAGCGATTGGCAGAGCGGCGTTCTTGCCCGACTTCCAAGGCCCGTATCATACGGCCAACGATTTCTGGCGTGAGCACAGGCGCGGGTTTAACGGCGCGCTCCGATTCTAAGGTCATCCGGTCTATCAAAGCGGTCGCCGCCCTTAGCTGCCCGTCCTGAATAGCCTTTGTTTGGGCCTCAATAGCTGTGGCCGCCGTCGCATCCACACTAATGCCGCCTACCGTAAAGGGGTCCGCCGCAAATGCGCGCGACAAAGCCATGAACAAAAAGGCGAAAATCAGAGCAAATAAACGTGTCATAGGAGAGTCGATACCCCACTCAGCGCTTTTCGCCAAGCCCGCGCACAGCTTTCATGCAGCCCCATCTTGCACCTTTGCCCTTAAAATGGTCCAAGCGCGCTGAATTATGCCCTATATGGTGTAAAGTTAATATATAGGACGCGACTATGTCGGATGAAAAAGGTCTTTCCTACGCGGATGCTGGCGTTTCGATTGATGCAGGCGACGCGCTTGTTGACCGCATAAAACCTATGGTGAAATCCACGCGCCGCAAAGGCGCGGACGGTACAATCGGCGGTTTTGGCGGGGCCTTTGATTTGAAAGCTGCTGGGTTCAAAGATCCAATTCTGATTTCAGGCACAGACGGCGTCGGTACTAAGCTCCGTATTGCTATCGACACGGGCCGATTGGACACAGTGGGTATCGACCTTGTCGCTATGTGCGCCAATGATGTGCTGGCCAATGGGGCAGAACCCCTCTTCTTCTTGGACTATTACGCGACAGGGAAGCTCACCTCGGATAATGCTGCCGCTGTTGTCTCAGGCATTGCAGAAGGCTGCCGCCAATCAGGCTGCGCGCTCATCGGCGGCGAAACCGCCGAAATGCCCGGCATGTATGAAGGCGATGACTTTGATCTCGCAGGCTTTGTTGTTGGCGCAGTAGAACGCGATGCCATGCTCCCACGTCACAACGATATGGACGCAGGCGATATGCTCATCGGCCTCGAAAGCTCTGGCCCACATTCAAACGGCTATTCCCTCATTCGCAAGATTGTTGAGCGCTCGGGCCTCAGCTGGGATGACCCTGCTCCCTTTGCAGATGCGCCCCTCGCAGAAAGCCTGCTCACCCCGACGCGGCTCTATATTAAATCGCTCCTTCCCCTCATTCGCGGCGGTCTCGTCTCAGGTCTCGCCCATATCACGGGCGGCGGGCTAACGGATAATACGCCGCGTATGTTACCAGAAGGCCTTGTGCCGGAATTTGATTTTGAAGCCTGGGAGCGACCTGCCGTTTTCAAATGGCTGCAAGAGACAGGCGGCGTCGCAGAAGAGGAAATGCGCCGCGCCTTTAATTGCGGCATTGGCATGGTGCTTTGCGTAAAGCCTAACGACATGCCCGCCGTCTTGGCGCAATTGGAAGAGGCAGGCGAACACGCCCATGTCATTGGGCAGCTTAAACGCGTGGCGACTTGTGTCTAATCTCGTAGCGACAGCTATTTTAATCTCTGGCACGGGCTCCAATATGGTGGCTTTAATTGAGGCCGCGCAAGACAAGACCTATCCAGCCGATATTCAGCTTGTGATTTCAAACCGCCCAGAAGCGGCAGGCCTGCGCAAAGCCGATGAAATGGGCGTCACCGCCATTTGCATCGACCACCGCGACTTTGACAGCCGCGCAGATTTTGAGCTCGAATTAGATGCGGCCCTGCGCGCCCATAAAATCAAATTTGTCGCCTGCGCAGGATTTATGCGCGTCTTAGGCAAGAAGTTTGTCCGTGCTTGGGCAGGTAAAATGATCAATATTCATCCCTCGCTTCTGCCCAAATATAAGGGACTTCACACCCATAAGCGCGCGATTGAAGCGGGCGATAGTGAGCATGGCTGCACTGTACATTGGGTCAATGAAGGCGTCGATGACGGTAAGATAATCTCCCAATCTTCCCTCAAAATCTTCTCGCATGATACAGAAGACACGCTGACGGAACGCGTGAAAATCTTAGAACACGCCCTATATCCCCGCGCATTGGCCAAAGCGCTTACAGGTAATTTACCATAGTTTAGATTAAACATTTGAGAACCATATTTCGTAACTAGCTTGTAAATTACATCCCCTATTCTGAATCCCAAGGCTAACATTTCGTTCGCCGGTGTGGTTTTCGACATTATGTGACGTCGAAAAGTAAAATTATTGGGGTATTAGGTATGCTAAACCTAAATCACGGAAAACGGCTTTTACGTCGTTTTAAAAAGAATGAAGACGGCAATATGGCTGTAACCTTCGCCCTAAGCGCCGTCGCCGTCATAGGCACCATGGGTGCAGCCATGGATTACTCGGTGTTGAGTAATGCCGCAGCACGCGGTCAAGCGATTGCGGATCAGACGGCTCTATCCGCCGCAATTTTCGTTAAAAATAACGACCGGCCACCGGCAAATTTTGAAGAAGGTGTAACGCAAGGCGAGCACTCGGCGCACGCTCTGGGATATGAGTTCAAAGGCTGGGTTGACGGCGGATCTAATAACGTCGAGGTAAATGTTGTTTATGATGACAATGCCAAAGAAGCCCGGGTTACCGTTAGTGGTCAAACCGTTCCAACATTTATTCAGCTATTGGGCAAACAATCGCTCAAATTTTCATCAGAGGCAGTTGTCTCTTACTTAGATATTGATGAAAAGCATCCGGCCTCCATTGCGCTTGTTTTAGATAACTCAGGCTCCATGGGTTGGGATGATAAATTTGCCAATCCTAACGGCACCTCACCGCTAGATGCCGACCCCAGAATTGATGGCCTCGAATTCTCAGTTAAAAAATTCAATGCTGATCTTTCAGACCGCCTAGGCACCGAAGATATTGACGGGCTCCGGACAATTAGAATGGGCATGTTACCTTATAGCTCAAATATCGTAACAGAAAACAAAGTTGAGATGAATTTCGGTTATATTGACGATCAAGATGTTGAAGATATGTTTCCGGATGGAAATACCAATTCAAATCCGCCGATGGCTGAAGCCAAAATTTGGATGGACGGTGAAAACCAGGAACATCGGGATGAAGCGGACCGCGTCGGCGAAGCTTATCGTGAACCACTTAAATTCATTATTTTCATGTCCGATGGTCAAAACACATTGGGTGCATGGGAGTTTGAGCCAAATGATACGGCGCCTGTGTATTGGAGACAAAACAACAATGGATCTTGGTCAGGCATTTGGGCACATTCCTATAACAACCAATTTGGCTACACGCGTGGGCATTTGCGGCGCCAAACTGACAGTTTAACGATTGAAACCTGTCAGAACTTAAAAGCCCTAGGCACCGAGATTTTTACGATCGGTTACGCCCTAGAAGTCGGGGATTACAACGCGAATAACCCTTGGAATCAATTTCAAACGGCCCATGTGAATCTTTGGAACCAGACCAATGCTTATAACCTTCTGCAAAGCTGCGCGACTAAGGAAGAGAATTTTGTCAGAGCCGGCGATAATGAAGAATTAGAAGCGGCCTTTGACACAATCCAAAACGCGATTGTGAAAGAACTTATCCGGATTAAATCCTAAAATTAGGTCCTCTATATAATTCAAAGAAAAAGGCTGGGTCACCCCAGCCTTTTTTATTTTGAGCTATCTCAAAAACGACTAACCAACGATTTCGTCTTCTGAGAAGAAAAAAGCGATTTCTTCAATCGCCGTTTCTGGCGCGTCCGAGCCGTGAACTGTGTTGGCGTCAATGCTTTCCGCAAATTCAGCGCGGATAGTGCCTGCATCGGCTTCGGCTGGGTTTGTTGCACCCATGACCGTACGGTAGGCTTTAATCGCATTTTCACCTTCGAGGACCTGAACAACGACAGGGCCAGACATCATGAATTTGACAAGATCACCGTAAAATGGGCGGTCTTTATGAACGGCGTAAAATCCGCCAGCTTGCTTTTCAGTCAGCTGAACGCGCTTTTGCGCAATGATACGAAGACCGGCTTCCTCGATCTTAGCATTGACCTTACCTGTAATATTACGCTTGGTTGCGTCAGGCTTGATAATTGAGAATGTACGTTGAACGGCCATGAGAGACTCCGTGTAGGCTGTGTTTAACTTTGGCGCGCCCTTAATGCGGGCTTGCCCTGCTGTAAAGGCGATATAGGAGTACATCTGTGCTTCATATCAACGATCTGACATATCGAATCGAGGGACGCCCCCTCTTTACCCAAGCCACTTTGGCCATCAATGAAGGCCATAAGGTCGGTCTCGTAGGGCGAAATGGCACGGGTAAATCCACCCTATTTCGCCTCATTAAAGGCGATATCAGCCCGGATGACGGCGAGATTAACCTGCGCAAAAATATGAAATTAGGCGTGGTCGACCAAGAAGTCCCGAGCGGACCACAAAGCCTCATACAAACCGTGCTAAACGCAGATAAGGAGCGCACATCCCTACTTGCCGAGGCCGATACAGCCACGGACCCGATGCGAATTGCGGCCATTCATACGCGCCTATCCGATATTGACGCCTATTCTGCCGAAGCGCGCGGCGCCTCTATTCTCTCAGGTCTAGGTTTTACAGCAGAAGACCAGCTTAAGCCCTGTTCTGATTTTTCAGGCGGGTGGAGGATGCGGGTGGCTTTGGCGGCTATGCTTTTTGCGCAGCCTGATTTGCTGCTGCTTGATGAACCGACGAACTATTTGGATGTTGAAGGGGCGGTGTGGCTGGAAGCCCATATCCGCAAATATACGGGCACCGTTTTTGTTATCTCCCATGATAGAGATTTTCTAAACACCGCCGTCACCCATATTGCCCATCTGCGGCAAGGCAAGCTCTTCGGCTATACGGGAAATTACGACAGATTTGAGCGGCAACTCGCGGAACGCAACCGCCTTGATATGGCTCTTATGGCCAAACAAGAAGATGAGCGCCGCAAACTCGAAGCCTTTGTCACGCGTTTTAAAGCCAAAGCCTCAAAAGCTAAGCAAGCCCAAAGCCGAGTCAAAAAGCTCGCCAAGATGCAGCCCGTCGCCACTATCGTCAGCGACCCAATTGCCCCGATTAGCCTGCCCGGACCAGAGCGCCCGCTCTCCCCGCCAATTGTCCGCTTTGATAATGTCGCGCTGGGGTATGAAGACCTCATTGTCTTGCGAAATGTGAACCAACGTATCGACCCAGATGACCGTATCGGCATTTTAGGGAAAAACGGGCAAGGTAAATCGACCTTCGCCAAAGCCATTATGGATGAGCTAAAACCGCTTCTGCTCGACCCCGCCAAGCCGGGCTTCATTAAACGCAATAAAAAGCTGCGCATCGGCTATTTTGCGCAACATCAAATCGACGCGCTCAACCCGCGCGCCAGCGCCTATGATCATGTTGTGGAGCTGATGCCCGAGGCAACAGAAGCCCAGCGCCGCGCGCGCCTTGCCAGCTTTGGCCTCGGCGTCAAAAATGCAGAAACGCCCGCAGGAGATTTATCTGGCGGGGAGAAAGCCCGGCTGCTTTTTTCTCTTATCGGATTTCACAAACCTCACCTGCTCGTCCTCGATGAGCCCGCGAACCATTTGGATATTGATAGCCGGGCCGAGCTTATCCGTAGCCTGAATAATTATGAAGGCGCTGTGATTGTGATTTCACATGATAGGAATCTCTTAGAAGCGGTCGTCGACAGATTATGGCTTGTCGATTCGGGCAAGGTCGAGCCCTTTGAAGGCTCGCTCGATGATTACCGTGTCCTGCAATTGGAAAAAACAAAAGCGGATAAAAAGCAAAAGCCTAAAGAAGAAAATGCGCGCAAGCGAAACCGCCAAGACCGTGCGCGTGCGTTAAAAGAAATCGCCCCCTTGAAACGAAAAACGGAAGAGTTGGAAAAACAAGTTTCTAAAGCGCAGGCAAAACTGACGCTCATTGATACGCGCTTAGCCAGTGAGGATTTGTTTACCACAAACCCCGAAGAAGCTGTCAAACTTGGGCGAGACCGTGCGAAGACCGAGGCGTTAATCGAATCTCTTGAGATGCAATGGTTGCTGGCGCTCGAAACTTATGAGCTCGCCCGCGAACGCGAAGGGTTAGATTAGCAATTGGGAATTTTAACTTTGCGGCCAATGTCTGGACCGCAAAATCCGGGATGCTGACACCATGTTAAATGCGCGCTTAATCCGCCAACAGGACGCAGATTTTCATTTCGAAATTATGGGCCATTTAATTCACCAATTTGGCCCGCCTGCGCGTCCTCCCGTGCCCTCGCCCTTGCATAAGACACAGGGTTTGGAAAAACTCGCTTGGACGGAGCAAGATACACGAACCGTTTTTGATTGGGCAAAAGATTACTTCGGCGCCATTCAGTCGGACTGTAATATGCGGGATTACGACCTCGAGCTTTTCCCTGCTGAAGGCGGGTTGGAGGTGGGCGAGCTCACAGCAACGCGGCGCCTAGAGGCTCTCGCCGCTGGCTATATGCCCTATCATGATACCCCAGCCAACCCGATTTTCTATGACCCGCGAGATTGTTCGGAACCTGGTCATTTCGCGGCCAAGATTATATTACAGCTCGCTGAGCTGCGGCTGGCGGAATTCAGATCAAAGACGGCGCCGTCTAACATCATGCAACGCATGGCAACGCTGACCGCCGCAGCCTATAATCGGCAAGGCTTTGTTCTTGCAAATCTACCTCGAGACGTTTCAGCCTATCTGACCACAGCTGATGAGACACGCGCAGTCCCTCACCGCGTGATTATAAACTCAATCTGCTTTGCAACCTGTTTGGCGTTACGCGTGCGGCGGCAATCAACAGAACAAATCATCGGAACTTACGGGTCGCGCATGAATAAATCTCTGAGACGGAAAATTCGTCACGCCTGCCGTCAAATTGATATGGATGTGGAAGGTTTGGCAGTCTTGCAAATGCTATCTGACCGAAAGGCCATTGCGCAAATCCACCGTGCCCGAGCTTAGCGGCAATCGACCTGCTGCACATAGCCGTTTTCATCGAGCTCAATCGTTAGCCTATCTTCGATCTCTGGACCGAGATTTAAGCCATCTGTCATGGTCGAAATCGACGGCGCGTAGAGCGATTGGTTGGACAAAAATTCTTGAACTTCTACGAAGGGCGGTTCTTGGTAGAAAAAATCATCGCGGTTATAGCCAAAGCCTTCCAAGCGGGCCGGTTTGATAATCCGTTTGCGGCCCGGCAGTCCCGGAATAAAAATCGCGCCCTCATGCCGGCCAACAAGCCCCGCGTAGAGCCGCGAGCGGCAGGCATCAATAGCGGGTATAATCGGCGTCGGCTGCGCAGCAAGATATTGCGGGCGAATATATTGCCCCTGCCCCGGCGTAGGTTGGAAGCCGGGATAGGCACTAAAAGGCGCGCCAAATGAGCAGGCCGTAAGCAATGCGCTCGCACCTAAAATGGCACTCAAAAGGGTAAGTCTGCGAATCATAGCCATAGACTGGATGCAAAGCGTTTACGTTCTCTTAACCATAAGCTATCGGACGCAGATGGAAGTCTCACCCACATCCCAGCGAAAAATAAAGCTCAACACAATTCTTTGGGTCACAACGCTTATCTTGATGGTCGCTTCGGCGACGCATCTTTTAAGGTCAGCTTTGAAATCCAATGAGACAATCGCCATTGCGGTAGCCCTCAGCGTCTTTGTCCTTTGCCTCATTTTGAGCATGGGCAGCCCCAATAAAGGCCCAAGACAGCGAAGATATATACCTTGGAGCGCCATCCCTATTTTACTTCTAGCTATCTGGGCTGCAAATGCTCGCCTGTTCGGAAGGTTCGACGTCAGCGCAGTGTTATTCCACCTAGATCATAGCTTAGCCTATGATGGTGTTAGAGATGATATAGTTGAGTTTATCGGCTTCTTAATTTTTGCCGTCATTCTCATTTTCTGTATTAGCCTGTTAGCTCGGCGTGACAAACGCATGGTTGTCATTGAGCGCGTCGCCGCCGCGGGCCTTTTATTTTTCAACCCTATCTCAACCTACGCCTATGATAGCCTGCTTAATCCCAATAGGAACGCCTTTCACCTCGAGACATCCTATCAACCCGTTGTCATTAAATCCGCCGACACGCCGGCAAAAAACCTCCTGCTCATTTATCTTGAAAGCATGGAAGCGACTTATGCTAAGCCCGCATTTGGTGATGTTTATGACGACCTCAACACGCTCTCGGCGGACGCCTTTCGTATAAATGGGGTGACGCAAATTCAAGACACAGGCTGGACAATGGCAGGGCTTGTCGCGAGCCAATGCGGTATTCCTCTGTTGAGCTACGGCCTGATTATGAAAAACCGGATGAAGAATATCGAGAGCTTTTTACCAAACGCCGATTGCTTGGCCGTTCGTCTTTCCGAACAGGGCTATCAAACCCGATTTTATGGCGGTGCGAGTTTAAAATTTGCGGGTAAGGGCAAATTTCTCACGTCGCATGGATATCAATACGCATATGGGCTGGACGAAATTCCCCAAGAAAAAAGAGGTGAGGTTAGCCATTGGGGACTGTATGATGATCGTCTATATGAGCTTGCGCTTGAAGAGCTCTCTGCTCTCGCAAAGTCGGAAACGCCCTATCTTCTCTCAATCTTGACGCTCGGCGCGCATTCTCCGGCAGGTTACCCCGCCCCGGTTTGCTATGACATGTTCGCAGACGCCGCAGATATCGATAGCACGCTGCTCTCAGTCAAATGTACGGCTCGCCTGACGACTGACTTTCTAAAGGCCGCCCGCAAGCAGGGATATTTAGACGATACTGTTGTCGTTGTGATGAGTGACCACCTGTCACATAAAAACACGCAAACGCGCCAGCTCAATCAATATGACCGAGAAAATATCTTTCTCATCCAAAGCCCAGACATGGGGGTCGGTGAAATTACGCGGCAAGCCTCCATGATGGATATTTACCCGACGATATTAGACAGCTTAGGCCTCCTCTCCGCTTCCGAAAATGCCGCGCTTGGCGTCTCGCTGTTCTCCGATGAACCCACCCTGCTCGAAACCCATGGAGAAAACGCCCTCAACCTCGCGATTCGCTCAGATAAAACTTTACGAAAGAGCCTATGGGGCCTGAACGCCGAGGGCGAATCCCCTTAGCGCAGTAAACCCGTGAAATTCGCGTCTTTCCCTGTTAAAGCCCCCAAATGTCCACAAAGACCCCCATATGGCGCGCCACCGCCCT
>CAZNXP010000012.1:0-16585 GCA_964576955.1 uncultured Algimonas sp. | reverse complement strand
TGGAAATCAGTAAATGTTTGCAGCCTGCATTCAGCGCCGACCAAATCGCCGTATTGCAGCCTTCGGTGCCGCCACTATTGAAAATAATATCCTGCGCGCAAACGCCCATAGCCAGCCCAACTTTCTCGCGCGCGTCAGATACAATCGCATTGGCGCTCCGTCCATTATGATGTTGCGCCGTTGGATTGCCCGTGGTCGCCAAAGCTGCCGTCATCGCGTCAATGACGGATTGAGACACAAAGGTTGTTGCATTATGATCGAAATAGAGACGGGTCATTCCGCCTCCTTTATAAATCGAAATCTAGCGAGTTCTTTTCCATCAAAATCGTTCCAAACAACCTCAGTTTTTGACACTTTCTTGATCTCTGCGATGTTCGGAGAAATTGACTCTAAAAAATTATCACTCGCGGAGATGTAAGGGATATAGTCTGTTTCAACACCCTCAACCTCAACAAGCTCCGTGCACCTATGCAGCGCCTCAACAGGGCCATCAGGCGTGTTACGATAACGTACACAGTCACCTATATTTAGCTCAACCCACTCTATATCGCCGTTCCAATAACTCACCATAGTGGCCGTCGTTTTTTCGATGCCTGACGAATCCATTATCTCTTTATCTCTTTGCAAGGCACCCTCATGTCCCTGCATCGACACAAGGTCATATTCATAATTCCATGCATGAAAATTAGGCTCTTCGTCATAACTGTGAGCGCATGATGCAAGAAACATGATAGGCATAAAATAGCGAAGTAAAGTCATCATTCTGCCGCCTCCATCATAGGAAGGCGTCCGTCGACAACATCTTGAACAGTGATTGAAGCCAAAAACCCTTCAATATGGTTCTCCAGCGCGCCCCAGAGGTCATGCGTCAGGCAGCGGTCTGTCTTGCCTGTACAGGCGATCCTTGTTTCTGGCGTACAGCCGTGCGCTTTCGGCGACGCATCCACGGCATGGATTATCTTATCGAGCGACATGGAGGTCGCCTCGCCCGCCAAGCGGTAACCACCTTGCGCGCCGCGTACGGACTCAACCAGCCCGGCCCGGCGTAATTTCCCGAAAAGCTGCTCTAAAAATGTGATAGAAATATGCTGCCGAGACGCAATCGATGAGAGTGACTCACACGCATTTGGACCTTGCGCAGCTAAATCAGCTACGGCCATTACAGCATATCGTCCTTTCGCAGTGAGTTTCATGGGTCGAAATGGCTCCAAAGCTCATGTTTTTGTTGGTATTTTATGCGCGCCCTTGATAGAGGCGCGCACGAAATCAAATTCATCGGGCGGGACCTAGTTATTCCGACTGATTTAGTCAAGATTGAAAATGGCCTAAAACCTGCATCTTTCTGGCTCCAAAACATAGAGGTGAAATTATGCCCGAAGTCATTTTTAACGGTCCAGAAGGTCGGCTCGAAGGCCGCTATCATCCGTCAGATGACCCGCAAGCGCCTTGCGCTCTAATCTTACCGCCTCATCCAAAGGCGGGCGGTCATATGGACCACCGCATCCCTGTTGCCATGTATGAGCAATATAAGCGCCGCGGCTTCTCTGTGCTTCGCTTTAATTTCCGTGGTGTTGGCCGTTCTGTCGGTGTTTACGACAATGGAGCGGGCGAATTACAGGATGCGGCTTACGCCCTAGATTACATGCAAAGCTTTAACCAGAATGCTCCGTTTAGCTGGGTGTCAGGCTATAGTTTCGGGGCGTGGATTGGGATGCAGCTCTTGATGCGCCGTCCTGAAATTGCCGGCTTTATTTCAATGAGCCTGCCGACAAACACATATGACTTTGCGTTTTTGGCGCCGTGCCCTGCTTCAGGCCTCGTGACTTACGGAACAGAAGACCCAATCGTCCCTTGCGGCGATGTCGACCGCGTTGTGTCAAAAATCCGCGTCCAAAAAGGCCATGAGATTGAAACATATCGGATTGAAGGCGCAGATCATTTCTACACGAACCATTTGGAGCAAGCTATGGATATCATTGAGGATTATCTCGATGACACGCTTGACCCGCGCTATTCGCCGCCGCGTGAGCCGAAGCTGCTTGAAGGATAAGCGATTTTTCCTCCCGCAAGCGGACACGGCACGCCCGTTGTTTCTGGGAAACTGATAGGCAAGCCCTTTAACGTCCGAACGGCGAGATAAGCGAAAGCTTGCGCCTCCAGCATATCGCCATTCCACCCCACATGTTCGGCACTCACGACCTGTGCACCGCAATGCAAATCCAACATCGCCATGATGGCAGGATTTTTCCGCCCGCCCCCACTGACAATCACGGTTTTTGCATCAAAGCGTTTTAAATCTCGGGCAATCGACTGCGCGCATAATGACGCCAGAGTCGCAGCGCCATCGTCGAGCGACATGTCTTGCATGTCGTCCAACACATCAAAGTCATATCGATCGGCACTGCGCGGAATAGAGCGCTTGAAGAAATCTCTTTCAAGCCATTGGTTTATTTTATTAAAATGAACTGTTCCTGAGAATGATAGCCGCCCGTCGACATCATAATCCGTATCGGTTTTCTGGCTTACCCAACTATCCAAAGGACCATTCCCTGGCCCGCAATCCGTCGCCCAGAGGATTTTACCGTCTTCAATGGCAGTTATGTTGGAAACGCCGCCAATATTTAGCACCGCCACGCGGCCTTTAAGCTTGCAATATCTCACAAGCGCTTCGTGATAAATGGGGGCAAGCGGCGCGCCCTGCCCTCCAGCTTCAACGTCAGCTGTTCGAAAATCATAGGCGACGGGAATATTTAATGCGTTGGCTAAAATTTCCCCACGTCCAAGCTGTAAGGTCTTTCCCTGTGACTTTTGGCTTGGCGGGCGGTGTAAAATCGTCTGGCCATGATAGCCAATAATATCAGCCGAGAGCGACCCAATCGCCTCAACATGAGCTGTATCTATCAATTCCTCCGCCTGCGCAAAGCTATTGGGCACAGGACCTTTGAACCGCCAATCAAGCGCGTCCTTCGTTGTTTTTGCGAGGATAGATTTTTGCTGACCCGTAAATACCGCCTCGCGGCTTTCGCCAAATCCAAAAATATCGACACCGTCGGTCTCAATAATGGCCCCATCTATCCCATCAAGCGAGGTGCCACTCATCAGACCTAATGCAGTATATAGCTTTTCATCCATATCTAACCTTTGACACGACTCTCCTGCCCGTTAGAAGCGCCAATTATGACTAATCACGCTTCTAAACTCATGCAAACCCTGGTCGGGCGCGGATATCTTTATCAGTGTACCGATGAAGCGGGCCTAGATGCGCTTGCGCAGACTGATAAATTAGTCGGCTATATCGGGTTTGATTGCACGGCGCCGAGCCTGCATGTTGGCTCTCTCGTCCAGATTATGATGCTGCGTCATCTTCAGCAGAGCGGAGGCACACCTATCGTTCTGCTAGGCGGCGGAACGACAAAGATTGGCGATCCATCTGGGAAAGACAAATCGCGTCAAATGCTGACGCAAGAGAAGATCGATTCAAATAAGCAAGGCATTCGGCAGGTTTTTTCGAAATTCCTCAACTTCGAAGGCCCCAATGCCGCAATCATGGTCGATAATGATGATTGGCTCGGCAGGCTTGGATATCTCGAATTCCTGCGCCTTGTCGGTACAGAATTTACGGTGAACCGTATGGTCACGATGGATACCGTCAAACGCCGTCTTGAGAATGAACAACCCATGACATTTCTCGAGTTCAACTACCCGCTCTTACAGAGCTATGATTTCGTTGAGCTGTTCAAACGTTATGGTTGCCGCTTGCAACTTGGCGGATCTGATCAATGGGGCAATATCACGACAGGTGTTGACCTCACGCGCCGCATGGAAGGCGGGGAATGCTATGGTTTCACAACGCCCCTGATTACGACTTCATCAGGCGGGAAAATGGGAAAAACCGCAGGTGGAGCCGTTTGGCTAAATGGCGACCCTAGTTTTGGTGAAGACTTCACGCGAAGCCCTTACGAATATTGGCAATTTTGGCGAAATACGGAAGATGCAGACGTTGGTAAATTCCTGCGCCTATTCACAGATATGGCAGAAAACGACGTCAAAGCCCTCGAAGCCCTCGAAGGTGCAGACATCAACACAGCCAAAATCGCGCTTGCAAATGCAGCGACAACCCTTCTCCACGGCGACGCGGCCGCGCAGGAATCAGAAGCGACGGCTCAGCAAACTTTTGTTTCGGGACAAACAGCGGCAGGACTACCTTCCGTTGAGATTACCCTTGCCGAGCTGAACGGTATGGGTATCCTAACGGCGGCGACAACGGTTAGTCTCGCTGGCTCAAATGGGGAAGCGCGACGCCATATCAAGCAAGGTGCGCTAAAACTGAATGATGAAAAAGTTGCCACACATGAATTGACCTTGTCCGATGCAGATATCATCGACGGAGTCGTCAAAATTTCAGTGGGTAAAAAGAAGCATGCTTTATTGAAGATTTCAGGCTAATCGGAGCCCCTTTGCGTCACTCCTCCACCTCTTTTGGCGTCACATCCTCAATAGCCTCTCTCATGGCATCATCGACCTCTGAACGGTCTCGTTTAAATATCCCGCGCAAGAAACCAGGCGTAAGCGCCGATAAAGGATTGACCGAAATTTGAGTCTGCTCAAATGGTCCGGTCACTGTGTAGGTCAACGCGAAAAGACCGCCGTCTTTCTCTTGGACAAAAATATCTCCTAAAACTGGGATGTCGCCCAATATAGAATTGGCTGTATATGCGGGCACTAAAGTCCCATCAAAATCAACACTGCGCTGGTCTAACTTAATGTCGCCATTACCCGTCATACCAATTGCAGGACCGTAAAGACGTGCATCTCTTATCGCAATGTCATCGCCCAAAATCGCAAATGGCACTTTGAATCGATCAAATTGCATACTTCCGTTGGTCAAAGTATCTGCCAAGCCCGTAAGTGACGCTAAGGATAGCAATTGCGCCAATGCGGGGGCTTCAATTAACTTAAAATCACGCATTTGCGCTTCACCAACATATGCACCCTCTTCGCCCGCAGCAGGCAGGTTCGCTGTAACGCTTAAACGGCCACCTTTGGTATTATCTAATCCCATAAAGGCTGAAATAGCTTTAGAGGCATCTGGGACAGTTAGGTCAAATTGCCGCTTGAAATCTTCTCGGGTTTTTAGCTCAAGTAATACAGGCTCCCCTCCAGACAAAGCCTCTAAACTCGCCGTCTCAACAACATCACCTGTGTGTGAGAAATAAAGTTCCGAGTTTGTGACAGGATAATCTTCCGCTAAAATCAGATTTCGTACCGTACCGTTCATAAATAGCGGGACATCCAAATTGCTCTTCCGTTCAGCAAATAAATCTTCCGTCCAAGAGCTGACATTTAAATAGTCAGCGTCCAATTCAACCCCTAAGCGGCCAGCGAGCCGGTCCGGCGTGATTTTTACAGCCCCGTCAATCAGAGACGGGATAGACATTTTTGAAAGATCTATCTGTCGTAGCTTATAATCGGGTTCAAAACTAATTCGTCCGCCGACATTAATTCCTGTTCCATTTAACAGCGCATTTTCAATAATATAGCTGTTATCAGACCCGCGAGTAAGTTGTCCGGAAAGTCTTGCAGGTTCTCCTTCTGGTTTTACCCAAATACGGTCGAGAGAGAGCTCTGAATTTGTAAGGTCGACATCTAAAGTGCCGCCAGAAATATCTCGGCCCTGCCCAACCGCATCAATACGCAGCGCCGCATTTCCGTCAAATAAGGTTCGGGAGGCAAAACCCAATTCGTCCAATAGGTTTGCATCAATAATACCAGATGCCGTATATTGTGTGGGAGGCGCATTTTCTCCAAAGGTTTCAAGCCAGCTTATATCTGCGTTCCATGGTCCAATCTCAACAGGGCCCGATATCATTACCCGCTGCCGGTTTGCATCGAGCGTCACATTGCCATTTAGAATTTTATATTTCCCCAAATCAAAGGGTGCGTTAACGCCTGTGAATTGACCATTGATATTAAACTCAATTTGATCTTGCGGTAAAAATGGAATGAGAGCGCGCCTCACAGTGATATCGGCATTACCTTCACCCGACATCAGATTTGGATCAACATTATAGCGACTTGCTATCTGATAAGGCGGGTGATCCGCTAAATGTAACAAATCAGACACAGTTCCCCGTGTATTCGCTGTCACAATAATATCGCCATGAAGCGGACGAAGTCTCGGGATAAGCACAGACCCGCCTATCAAATCGATATCTCCGACCTGCCCGTCATTAATTGAAGCCTTTAATACATTTCCTATAATTTCGCCTACACCCGAAGCTCCCGTGGCAGGCGGGAGAGTTTTCATATATTTGACGGTGACATCCTCCCCGCCAAAACGAAATTTCAATCGATCCTCTGTCAGTGTCCGCGTCTCAAAAAATGCCTCATCAAAGGCAATTTCTGCTTCCACCAATCCAATATCTGCCTCTAATATTGCGCCTTCAATCCAGCCGCGGGCGCCCGGAAAAGAGTTGACCGGCCACAGAGACAAGAACTGGCTTGGCGTGACGGTCCCCGACATTGCTGAATTGAACAAAAGAGTTTTTACAGAATTATTGGGATTTAATTGAAACGTGCTGGAAAAATTATGCACTGAGTCGAAAATATCTAATCGTCCACTGCTAATTTCCAGCTTGCGGCTATCCACATCGGCTTGGCCAATAATATTCAACCCTTTAATATTAGCTTCCGTTGGAAATATTGGCGTCAAATCGCATTTAATATTTCTAAATGAAAGATCAAAAATGGGTGAGCTATTCTCATCACCGTCGCTCAAATTTCCTAATTCAGTAAGAAAGCCAGAGCTTTCAAATGATAGATTTGGTGATTGTAAATTTAAGGATTCAACCTCCATACGGTCATTACCGGGCTCTAGCGAAGCCCGTGCCGTTAAATTTTCAAAAGGCAAATTTTGGCTTATATCGTCTCTCAATAGCTCAAGATTGCCAGACTCTACCTCAACCTCCACAGACGCCGAACGAAGACCTTCCAAACGAGAGAAATCGATATCAGCTGTCAAATTAACGGGAGCCGATAATCCTTGTAATTCCCAAAACCGACCTTTTTTCGGTCCAATGTCATCCAAGCGAGCTCCCTTCACATCTGCCCGCAGCTTGATATTTTGAATTTCAGAGTCAGAAATGACATTCACGGAAAAAGGCATAGGTTTAGTCTTCTGATTAACGCTGCCTATTGCCGTTACCGCTAGATCTCCCTCTTTAGAGAGGTTTGCACGTAATAACTCGATGTCAGATTTTAGATCGAGGCCAGAGGTTTCGTTGCGAACATAAAGTTCTACATCTTCGATTTGAACAAATTCGAGTCTTTGCAAAACCGACCTAAAGTCACCCGAGGATTGAGATGTTTTGCCGCTTCGGTAAACGGGACCAATACGTCCAATGGCCTCAGGCGGTCCCAGACCCGCAACAATCTCACCTTCGGCATTTTCATAATAACTTAAAACGCCCCCTTTTATGCGTGCATTCACAAGACGCGGTAGAGTAGAAAATTCGTCCCCTAACTCAAGAGTCGTCTTGACGAGATCAAATCGCTCTAAAACTTCACCGTCAGATCCACGTACTTCAGCATCCTCAATGGTAACGACAATACGGTCATCGGCAGGTTGCCAAGCTAGCTCCAATTGCCCGAATTCTGCATCTTGGCCTTGAAAAGCCTCCGCAAACCAGATTTTGAAATTGGGCCTTAAAACCGTTAAATCCGTCGACTGCCTGTCCAGCACTGAACAAGCCATCCAAAGCGCCGCGATACCCAACCCCAAAGAAATTGCCACCAGATCGCCAAAAATTCTATCTATACGGTAGATAACTTTAGAAAGGGTCGGGCCTATTTTTTTCCAAAATGTAAGGATACGGGAGTCAAGATGGGCGTCCTTATCAGCCTCAGACTTTGACTGATCGACGGTGGGTGCGATTTGTTCCGCATCTATGTCAGCTTTATTGTTCATATTCTAAGCACGACCTATAGGCCTGCCCTGTAGAAATCTATAACAACACCCATTAACATGACATCATAATTGTAACGAGAGAATTAAAATGCCCGTGAAATTGACAGACCTAAAGCCTGGCGACGTCGCCCCCGCCTTTTCCATGCCAGGAAGCGGCGCTAGCGGAACCTTATCACTAGCGGATTACAAAGGGTCTTATTTAGTTCTTTATTTCTATCCAAAAGACAGCACGCCGGGCTGCACAACAGAGGCGCTTGATTTTACAGCACAAAAGGCGAGCTTCTCAGGTTTAAATGCTGAAATCATTGGTGTTTCCCGTGATAGCATAAAAAAGCACGATAATTTTATCGCCAAAAAAGACCTAGGGATTATCCTTGGTGCGGATTTAGACGGCACGGTCACGGAAGATTACGGCGTATGGGTCGAGAAAAGCATGTATGGGAAGACCTATATGGGCATTCAACGCGCAACTTTTCTGATTGGACCAGACGGTAAAATCGTTGAAGTTTGGCCAAAAGTCCGCGTGAAAGGCCATGTCGATGCTGTCTTAGACGCGTTACGCGAACACGCAGGTTAAAGGATATGGGCGTTTTGGCTGCGGCACGGTCTGTTTTGCTCACCGCAGACCCGCGTGAAAAGGCTATGAAGGCCCGTCAAATGCAGGAAAAATGGTTGAGCCAACCCGATATAGGTGATCCATCCAACGATTTACCGGAACAACCTGCGCGGCCAGACCCCCCTGTCCTCGTGGCCCCATCGGAGGTGCCGCGCAGGCGGTTGGGGTCCCCGCAAGGACGCGGAGCTCTCCTACATGCCGTGGCACATATTGAATTGAATGCCATTGATTTGGCCGCAGATATGATTGCGCGATTTTCTCTTCATCCGCGTATCGCCGAACAGGACCGAACAGACTTCATTCGTGATTGGTCCTCAGTTTGTGATGATGAGGCCCGTCATTTCATTCTATTGGCGGACCGCCTTGAATCACTTGGGTTAAGTTATGGCGATCATCCCGCCCATAACGGTTTATGGGAAGCCGCGCAGTCGACACGGGATAATTTCCCAGCGCGTGTCGCGATTGCGCCGCTTGTTCTGGAAGCCAGAGGTCTCGACGTCACCCCAGGAATGATAAAACGGCTAAAAAACGTTGGAGATCATGAAAGTGTCGCCATTTTGGAGGTGATTTATGCGGAAGAAATTGGCCATGTCGCCATTGGGGCCAAATGGTTCAAATATCTTGCCGCGCAACAGTCAGAAACAGCCGAATCCTATTTCCATGCCCTAGTGAAATCTCATTTCAAAGGGCAATTAAAATCCCCCTTTAACGAGAAAGCCCGCACATTGGCAGGGCTATCAAAGGCATATTATGCACCTCTAGCTGCATTATAGTTCGCATTTTAGGTAAGTTGCCGCATTTACTGTTAAATTAAGTCAATATTAACCATAACCACGCTCAATTCCCCTTGAAGCGCATGGGGCAGCTATGTTTTAAGGTCTCAAAAGGGACAAAGTAATGTTCGGGGAACTATGCTTGACGACGTAATGAGCGATGTGCGTACGCACATCCTGCGCCATTTTCCAGAGCGCCAGATTTATCTTCGCTCAGGCGGCGAAGTAAAATATTATGTCTTGTCCACAAAACTACAGCTGACTGTTACCACTATTTTTACGCTAATGGCCCTTTTGTGTTTATGGACACTAATAAATTTAGTGATTGGGAATAATCCGTTTCGAACATCCAGCCAGGAAATACAGCTCCAAAAAGCGAATTACGAACGCATGGTCGCCGATTTAAAGGCGAAAGAAGAGAATGCGCAACTCATGTTATCCGAACAGCGCACGAATTTTGAGACAATGGCGCGTCAGTTAGAACAAAAACATCAGACCCTATCTCAAATCATGGGCGCGCAAACAAACGCGCTCGCCGCCTCATCTACGCCGAAAATAGAATATGCGACGAACCGCGTGTTAATGGCTCCGATAGCGCGCGATACGGCGCCGCGGGAATCTCGGCGCAATGAAATCAAGACGGCCGCTCTTGCGACAGGCTTAGATTTCGATAACTCACTCAATACAATGGGAGCAAAACAAGATGCTTTCCTCATTGCAGCTGAACGTGAGACCTTAGAGAAAATCGAACGAAACCGCGCCCTTATCCAAGCGACCGAAATTGATGTTGAATCGATTTTACAATCCGCGCCGCAAGGAAAAGGTGGGCCATATCTTCCTGTTTCAGAGAGTGCCTTGGGTGAAGACGGGTTCATTTCCCGTGTTGCCGCGATTCAAGCCCGCGCTGCGGAGGTCACCGCGCTTGATAATGCAATAAAGGCCTTACCCATGGGTCATCCAGTGGGCGCAGAAACTTATCGCACCTCTGGTTTTGGATTTCGTTCTGACCCATTCACCAAACGTCCAACGATGCATCACGGGCTGGACTTCGGCGGGCAACGCCTCACGCCAATTGTAGCGACGGCTGAAGGAGTTGTCTCCTATGTCGGACGCAGAGGTGCTTATGGCCGCGTTGTTGAAATTGAACATGGACACGGATTTAAAACGCGTTATGCACATCTACATAAGACATTTGTCAAACGTGGACAAAAAGTGGATAAGGGCTATAAAGTCGGTGGAATGGGATCTTCGGGTCGCAGTACAGCCAACCATCTTCACTATGAAGTTCATTTTCAGGGTCGCGCTTATGACCCAAGTAAGTTTTTGAAAGCAGGGCTATATGTTCAATAAAACCAACAATCCAAATGGAACATCAACGGCCTCCAAGCCAGCATCAACAGCCGCGCCGCAGCGCGCAGCACCCGCTGTAGCGCCTTCTATACTTGGCCGCGATCTAGTCATCACTGGCGATATTAAGACAGAAGGCGAGATTCAAATTGATGGACGTTTAGACGGCAACGTCACAGCTGGCGTCGTTACCATCGGTGAGCAAGGCGCTGTCAACGGTAAAATAAGTGCCACAAATGTGCACGTCCGCGGTAAGGTTTCAGGTAAAATTGATAGTAACAGCGTGGAACTCGCGGAAACAGCGAATGTTCAAGCAGATCTTATTCAAGACCAGCTTGTGATTGCGAATGGTGCGTTTTTCGACGGCAAATGCGCGCGAAAAACCGCTGCACCAACGTCTATAAAGGACGTTAAAAAATCAGCGTAGACATCAATAAATATAGTGAATACAAACCCAGCCAGTGTGCTGGGTTTTTTCATGCGCAATCAATAGTTAAGCCTATAATCCTCTAGAGGGGTCAAAGCTGGATTTACGAGAGAACCCTCTCGGTGCCATACGTCCAGCTTGCGCACGTTTTCCCTGAAGAATTTCCCAATCTGTCACCTCTTTTCGGCGAGCCGAGGTGTCGAGGAAGGTCAGTCCCTCCTCTGCATTAAAGGTCGTGATATCGGAGAGACCGCCGTCCTTATATTTTTGCAAGCGAACCCCTTTACCCCGTGTCATGATAGGTAGCTCTTCGACATCATAGATGAGAATTTTTCTGTTCTCACCAATACAGGCGATCTTATCACCTTTTGTCTGAATAACGCGGAGGGCCTCGGCATCGCCTTTCACATTCAAGGTTTTTCGGCCTCCTCGCGTGCTCGCGACAATCTCAGCTTCAGAGACGCGGAAGCCATAACCATCAGAACTGGCCACGATAAGTTCTCGCTCGGGATTGTGAACAAACATACCAATTGGACTATGGTCATTCTCCATATCGACGAGCAACCGGATGGGCTCACCATTACCGCGGCCGCCCGGAAGCTTATCCGCGCCAAGCGTGTAGAACTTGCCATTTGTAGCAAAGACAATGATTTTATCCGTTGTTTCCGCAGGTACGGCAAAAGCGAGCTTGTCGCCCTCTTTAAATTTCAATCCTGAGAGATCATCCATCTTGCCTTTCATGGCGCGAATCCATCCCTTCTCGGACATCACCACAGTAATGGGTTCTTTCGTGATAAAGGCTGTGGCCAGATCGACCTCGATCTCTGGTGCGATCTCAAATGTAGAACGGCGCGCGCCCAATTCCGTATTGGGTCCGTAAATATCACGGACCTCTCTGACCTGCTCCGCAACTGCGTCCCATTGCAGGCTTTTGGTCGAGACAAGTTTATTCAGCTCATCGCGTTCTGCAGAGAGCTTATCATGCTCGCCTTGGATCTCGATTTCTTGAAGCTTGTTCAAAGCCCGCAAACGCATATTCAAGATAGCATCGGCTTGTCGTTCGGTAAGTTTAAAAGCTTTCATCAACTCTTGTTTTGGATGGTCTTCAAATCGGATAATCCGAATGACTTCATCAATATTCAAGAAGGCGATCATATAGCCGTCCAGAATTTCTAAACGGTCCGCGATCTTGGCTAGGCGTTGATTAGAGCGCCGCAGAAGGACTTCGCGGCGATGATCAAGCCAAGACTGTAAGACTTCGCGCAAATCCATCACGCGAGGGGTCCGCGTCGCATCCAGCACATTCATATTTAGACTAACGCGGTTCTCCAGTTCCGAAATTTTGAACAAGCTCTCCATCAATATCGCAGGATCGATATTTTTGCTTTTTGGCTCTAAAACAATGCGAATATCTTCCGCGCTTTCATCTCGTACATCCACCAATCCCGGCGATTTTTTTAGTTCAATAATCTCGGCTAACTTCTCAATAAGACGGGATTTTTGAACCTGATAAGGAATTTCCGTAATGATGATTTGATATTGGCCGCGCCCTGTATCTTCGACGTTCCATCGCGCGCGAACTTTGAACCCGCCTTTGCCCGTTTTGTAGGTTTCCAGCATCGACTCTCTGGGCTCGACAATTATGCCGCCCGTTGGCAAATCTGGTCCCAAGACATAATTCATCAAAGTCTCAACGCGCGCCTTAGGTGTCTTAATCAAATGCAATGCAGCGTTACAAAGCTCGGCCGCATTATGAGGCGGGATTGAGGTCGCCATACCGACGGCAATCCCTTGGCTACCATTGGCTAATAGGTTGGGGAAACCCGAAGGCAGAACTAAGGGCTCCTCATCTTCCTCATTATAGGTTGGCCCGAAATCAACAGCGTCTTCATCTAGGCCTGCTAGTAGCGCCACGCCCGCCGCCGTCATCTTCGCCTCAGTGTACCGCATTGCCGCCGGACTATCCCCGTCAATATTCCCAAAATTGCCCTGCCCGTCCACGAGCGGATAGCGCGCGGAGAAAGATTGCGAGAGCTTGACAAGCGCGTCGTAAATCGACGCATCACCATGCGGGTGATATTGACCCATCACATCACCAACAATCCGTGCGCATTTTTTATGCGCATTTTCTGGATTTAGCTTGAGCTGACGCATCGCATAAAGAATGCGGCGATGGACAGGTTTCAACCCATCACGGACATCAGGCAAGGCCCGCTGCGTAATTGTGGACAAAGCATAAGCGAGATAACGGGACGAAAGCGCCGTATCGAAATGCTCTTCAATAACCGCATTATCTGGCACGCCTTTATCGCCGCCTGAACCAGAAGAATTTGATTTTGTTTTAGGTGTCTTCGCCATGAATAAGGGGAGCCTTTCGAATCACTTATATAAAGCTACCAAAAGCGGAGGCGTGGCGCGCCTCAAACTACAGTTTTATTGGGGACGGCTGACGTGACCTGTCGCAATAAGCCTATCTATCATGGCTGTTCGGGCCTCCGGCAGCGTACGGTTTATTTCCCATTGGACGCGCGTTTCGAGAAAATAGCCCGTTAGGCGTAAACCCTGCCAAATATCTTCAGGGGTAGCCGTGGCCTCACCGCGCATAAAACCCGGCAAGGAGAGCATTTTATCGCCATAAGGCGCAGCCGCTTTGGTGCAAACGGCACGTCCGGAACGCGGCGACACATGCGTGAGGTTCTCTGTGGTGCCCGTTGCTGCGCATTCGCTCAGATCAAGGCCGTAGCCGAGAGCAGCCAATAGGCCCGCCTCCCATCTTACATAAAGCGCGGGCCAAACCTCAGGACTATCTAGCTGAGACACAACAATAGAAAAGACATCATGCAAAGCGGGATAAGCTTCCCGCTCGGGCAAGAGCTCTCGCGTCATCACACAAAGCGCATTTAATCCTGCAAGGCTAAGCCGCTCTTCCATGAGTTCGGCTGCTCGGCTATCGATGGCTTCTAAAGTGTAATAGCCGAGTTGATCTTCTAAGCGTCCCCGCCATTCGACACTGACTTGATTACCTGGCTGCAAAATCGGACGCATACGCCGCCCCACCCCGCCTCGGACAAGGCCGGGATGCCGTCCTTTTTCTTTGGTAAAAACATCAATGATAGCAGAGGTTTCACCATGCTTCCGCGAACTTAAAATATAACCATTAGCAGCCCAATCCATAGGTCAGACGTCAAATTCCAATCCCATGCCCGTATATCTGGCTTGATCGTCCTTCCACTTCTCTCGGACTTTCACAAAAAGGAAAAGATGGACTTTGCGCCCTAACCAGTCTTGCATATCGCGGCGGGCAGAAGCGCCGATATCTTTAATCGTGCGGCCTTGTTTTCCAAGCACGATAGGCTTTTGGGAGGAGCGCCGAACATAGATAACCTGTTCAATTCGAACATCGCCATTCTTCTGGTCTTTCCAACTTTCGGTCTCAACCATGCTGGCATAGGGCAGCTCGTCATGAAGGCGTAGGAATAACTTCTCCCGCGTAATCTCTGCGGCCATGAGGCGTGACGGGATATCCGCAGCCTGATCCGTCGGATATAGGAGCGGTCCTTCTGGCATCTCTTCGGCGAGCGCCATTGAAAGCGCCTTAATCCCCTCACCGTTTTTCGCCGAGGTCATGAAGAGTTCAGAATAGACTTCCATCTCATTAAACTCAGCGATTAGCGGGAGGACTTGCTCATGCGGAATTTCATCAACTTTATTTAAGACGAGATAAGCTTTAGAGCGTCGTTTTTTCAAACCGCTAGCAACGCTCTTCGTGTCCTCAACGGACAGCCTATCTTGCGCGCTTCCGTCGCCGTTAGACCGGCGCAACCAAGCCGGTGCATCAACGACGTGAATAATGAGGTTGCTGTCATCAGCCCCTGTCCAAGCGGCATGTACCATGGATTTTGCAAGGCGGTCAGACTCATTTGGCGCAAAAATTCCTGGTGTATCCACCAGTACAACTTGGGATTCATCGCCGCTGGCCGTTTCCAACATCGCAATGGCTCGGATTTGAAACCGCGTCGTTTGAACCTTATGGGTGACAATCGATATCTTCTCACCAACGAGCGCATTTGTCAGCGTTGATTTACCCGCATTGGGAGCGCCTACAATTGCGGCAAATCCAACACGGCTCATATTGGCCATCCTTCCAACAGATGGACCGCAGCATATCGTTCAGCATCGCGTTTAGATTTACCCGTCCCTCGGGCGGCGCCAATTCCCTTCACGCTAACTTCAATCACAAATAAGGGTCTATGGTCTGGACCACTACGTTCAATAATATCATAGACGGGCAAGCCATGCTGTCCAGCCATTGCGCGTTCTTGTAATTCGGTCTTTGGGTCTTTAGCGGATTTCGTGACGACTTCATCTAATAGTGGCATCCAAAATTTATCATAAAAGCGCTTCGCCTCACTATAATTACCATCAATATAAATGGCAGCGATGAGAGCCTCACAAGCATCCCCTAAAATGGAGGTTTTCTCTCGCCCGCCTTGGCGGTCTTCTGCTGCAGACATTAAAAGAGCATCGCCCAAACTTATCTCTCTCGCGATTTTTGCGCAGGTTTCTTTTCGGACCAGAGCATTTAAACGCCGCGCCAATGTCCCTTCGGCGTCTACGGATTGATGGTATAGCGCATCGGCCGTTAGCAAACCCAAAATTCTATCACCTAAAAATTCTAATCGCTCATTGTCGCTCGTCACACGTTGCCCGTCACCATAGGAACTATGGGTCATCGCGCTGACAAGGTGAGAGACGTCCTTAAAGCTATAGCCAATTTTTTTTTCTAAGGCAGCAAGGCGCGGATAACGGTCATTAGCAATTTTCGTCATTTAATATCCTTGAACCAACGGTCCTTTCGAAAATTCCACCATGTCCACGGTTTATATAATACAAATTTCTCATTGACTGAGAGCAAGACAATCTCGGCGCGGCCAATGATATTTTCTTTCGGCACAAGGCCCGCACCGCCTTTAGCCACAGTTACCCGGCTATCAAAGGAATGGTCTCGATTGTCCCCCATCATGAAATAATAGCCTGCTGGAACAGTACGCACTTCAGTTCTATCTAAGGCGCTGTTCTTCTGTGCATCTAAGACAGCAAATGACCTTCCGCTCGGAAGTGTCTCCGTTAGCAAGTCGGCATTTTCAATATTTCCGTATGAATTTGTATAATCATACTGCCCTGTTTTCTCGATTAGCAAACGCTCTCCATTGAGATAAAGCTGACCTTGCCGCATTTGAACTTGGTCACCCGGCAAACCAATAACCCGCTTGATGAAATTTTTATTGTCACCCTCTGGCCGAAAGACGATGACGTCACCTCGCTTTAATTCGCGTTCAAGCAATCTTCCCTTCGGCACAGGAAAAGGAAAAGGCGTCGCCGCATGTTTGCCATATCCAACGGAAAATTTTGTCGTGATAATATAGTCACCCTTTACGAGACCTGGTACCATAGAC
>CAZNXP010000011.1:0-16766 GCA_964576955.1 uncultured Algimonas sp. | reverse complement strand
TAAGCCGCTTTCACGGCATCTGCGAAACGGTCAAATAGATAGAAACTATCTTGCGGACCGGGGCTCGCTTCTGGGTGGTGCTGAACGGAAAAGACGGGTTTGCCTTTCAGGCGTATGCCGCAATTCGTTCCGTCAAATAAGCTGACGTGAGTTTCTTCAACCGTATTGGGTAGACTATCGCTATCCACCGCAAAACCGTGGTTCATGGAGACGATTTCAACCTTATCTGTCGTATGGTCCTTCACGGGATGATTAGCCCCATGGTGACCTTGGTCCATTTTGACCGTCTTTGCGCCGAGCGCGAGCGCGAGCATCTGATGCCCCAAACAAATGCCGAGAAGCGGCATGTCGGCGTCGACAAGCTTTTGAATGACGGGAATCGCATATTCACCTGTCGCAGCGGGGTCGCCCGGCCCATTTGAGAGAACCACCCCATCAGGTTTAAGCGCAAGAATATCTTCAGCGGATGTTTTTGCAGGCACCACAGTCACAGCGAGACCTGAGCTGACAAGGTTGCGCATGATATTTCGTTTTACGCCGTAATCTATCAGCACAACGCGCTTCACATTCTCAACGTCAGTATAGCCTTTCGGGAAGGTCCAGCGGGCTTGAGTCCAATCAAATTGTTCCTCAGAGCCTACATCTTGCGCGAGGTCAGCGCCAATGAGCCCCGCCCATTCCTGTGCTTGTTTCGTCAGCTCCAGAATATCAAATTCGCCGGAAGGCTCATGCGCTATGACCCCGTTAGGCATGCCATTATCTCTGATAAAAGCCGTCAAGGCCCGTGTATCTATACCCGACAGGCCGATGATTTTACGGGATGCAAGCCAGTCCCCTAATTCTGTATCTGAGCGCCAATTTGACGCGGGCGTCACGGCCGCCCTAAAAATTCCGCCTACAGCGGCGATTTCAGCGCGCGGGCTGCTGGCTTCTTCATCCTCAACTGTCGTGCCAGTATTGCCGACATGCGGGAAGGTAAAGCAGATGATTTGCGCCGCATAAGACGGGTCGGTCAAAATTTCCTGATAGCCGGTCATCGCCGTATTAAAGCAAACTTCACCAACAGCGGCGCCGACATGGCCTATGCCGTCGCCATAGAAAACCTCGCCATTGGCAAGCACAAGGGCGGCAGTTGGATTTTGGGTCGGCTGATAAGGCGTCATAGCTACGAATCCGTTGTCAAGAAGGCAAACTGTTGGAGCTTTTATAGTCCGCGCCGAGATAGGCAAGACCACAATCTACAAAGATACGAGAAATCACATCTTCAACAAAACGGACTCAAAGGCTTGGCAAAACCGCTTAAGAAGCGTATGCCCATCCCTTCGACAGAAGCGGATACGGGGCATCCGAAGGTAAAATGATCGCGAAAACTATGTCAGAAACTGTTACATTGCGGACAGAGTTAAATGAGTCGACAAAAACGGCTATGAAAGAAAAAGATAAGCTGCGTGTGTCCACACTTCGGCTTATTTCGGCAGCTATCAAAGACCGCGACATCGCCGCGCGCGCAGAAGATCGCTGCGACGGTATCGAAGATTCAGAGATTTTATCCCTCCTCGCCAAAATGGTGAAACAGCGCAAGGAAAGCGCCAAAACCTATGAAGATAATGGCCGCCCTGAGCTGGCAGAACGTGAGCGCGAAGAGATTGAAATCATTCGGGAATTTATGCCCAAACCGCTGTCAGAAGACGAAATGAAAACGGTCATTGCAGGCATTGTCGAAACCACAGGCGCGACCTGCCTGAAAGACATGGGAAAAATCATGGGCCAACTCAAATCCGGCTATGCGGGACGGGTTGATATGGGCAAAGCGGGCGCCGTTGTAAAAGCGCATCTTTGCAGCACAGCAGATTAGGCCAGAAACCCGTCTAAACGGTCCATCGCCGCATTTAACTCGGGCATAGACGCCGCATAGCTGAGGCGAATATGCCCTGGCGCATAAAAGGCGCTGCCCGGCACACTCGCCACGCCTGTTTCTTCTAAAAGCCGCAAAGCAAAGCTAGCATCATCATCGGTAACGGCTGAAATATCCGCAAAGGCGTAAAAAGCGCCGGGCGGAATCAGGCAAGACACGCCGGGCATGGCATTTAGCCGCGAGACCACATTATCCCGCCGCGCCGCATAAGTCGCGCGCCAGCCCTCCATAAAGCTCTGATCTCCATTTAAGGCCGCTACCGCTGCCCATTGGCTGACGCTCGCTGGGTTTGATGTCGTCTGGCCCATATATTTGCGCATGGCAGAAATGAGCCACTCAGGCCCGCCAGCATAGCCTATCCGCCAGCCCGTCATCGCATAGGCTTTTGACACACCGTTCATCGTCAAAATACGGTCAAATAAATCCGGCGCAACATCGGCGAGCGTTGCAAATGTAAAATCATCATAGACGAGGTGCTCATAAATATCGTCGGAGAGAACCATAATCTGCGGATGGGCGCGCAGCACATCGGCTAAGGCGCGCAGCTCATCAGACGTATAGGCCGCCCCTGTTGGATTAGAGGGGGAGTTTAGCATGAGCCATTTCGTGCGCGGCGTGATCGCCGCAGCCAATGCCTCTGCCGTGAGTTTAAACCCGGTCTGCGCGCCGCAGGGCACAACAATGGGCGTTCCGCCGCAAAGCTTGACCATATCGGGATAGCTGACCCAACAAGGCGCTGGAATAATCACTTCATCGCCGCCCCCGACCGTGACCGCGAGCGCGTTAAAAATAACCGGCTTTCCGCCGGGCGAGACATTTATCTGTGCGGGCGTATAGCTCAGATGATTATCTCGTTTGAATTTTTGAATAATCGCCTCTTTCAACTCCGTAATACCGTCGACAGCCGTATAGCGCGTTGCCCCCCCATTCAGGGCCTCGGACGCCGCGCGGCGGATGGGCTCAGGTGTTTCGAAGTCCGGCTCTCCAGCGGATAGAGAAATGACATTTCGCCCCGCGGCGCGCATATCTCGAGCCGTCTGGGTAATCGTCATGGTCGCCGAGGCACCAATACGGGTGATTCTATCGGAAAGTCTTGAGTCTGTCATAAGATAGGCATAGGCGCGGGGCACTGATGACGAAAGCCCGAAAATATGTCTATTCGTGAATTTTCTGTTCTCCTATTGGTGTGCACGATTTGGGGCCTGCATTTCATCGTCCTGAGATTTACAATGGACCAAATGGGCGTCCCGCCCTTATTTTATGCGGCGCTGCGGGTGACACTCTTGGCGCTCATTCTCTCCCCATTTCTGCGCTGGCATAAGGGACAAATGAAAGCTGTTATAATAGGCGGCTTAGGTTACGGCGCACTCAATTATGCTTTCATGTTCCCTGCATTGGAGCTCACGACGGCCAGCGCTGCCGCCATAACAGTTGAGCTTTATATGCCTTTCTCCATCATTTTATCTGTTCTTATTTTAGGCGAGCGAATTGGACCGTGGCGCATTTTCGGATGCGTATTGGCGTTTCTCGGCGTTGTCTTAATTGGAATGGGGACGCCTTCAAAGGCGGCCGAACCAGGCTTTGCATTAGGCATAGGGCTTATGGCCTGCGCCGCAATGTCGGAAGCCGTAGGCGCTGTGAGTGTAAAATCGGTAAAATCGGTCAATCCCCTTCAGCTTTTGGCTTGGTTTGGCCTTATCGGCTCCGTTGTTTTATGGCCCTTAAGCCTCACCCTAGAAACGGATCAAATGTCAGCTTTTGCGCCCGAAACCCGCGTGAATTTTAGCCTCGCGCTCGCCTATTCTATTATATTAGTCAGCTTGGTTGCCCATGGATCTTATTATTGGCTCCTACAGAGACTACCCATTTATACCGTGGCGCCCTCTGGCCTCATGACAACGGTTATCGGCGTTATCGCGGGCATATGGATTTTAAGAGAAGCGCCCACGGCAATTTTATTTGCGGGCGCAATCATCACCTTGTCTGGCATCGCCATTATTTTATGGCGAAATAAACGACATGCCACAGATACTTTAACGCCAAAGGTCACTGAAGTTTCATAAGATTGCCATCATCTCGCCAAGCTTACCTCAGATATAAAGTGGTATCAAAACAGCGCCAAAAGGTGAAAGATGAGCGAGATAACTCAAAATTTTAGGTTTGAAAAAACAATATTGCTGAGCACAGCTCTGATGGCGATCTTTATGCTGCTTGCGCATAACACTGTCTAAACATCCCCCGAAATCAATCTGTCTGACAGAAATTTAAGAGATTTATCCCTCTCTTCACCTTGGCGTCACGGGCGAACCGTCATAGGCTTTTCGCTTAAACGGTGAAAAAGAGTGGCATAACGTGCAGCCCGCGAACCCAAGAGATGCGAGCTTTTCGCCCTATCATGATGAAGATCGTCTCTCCGACTTTCTTGATGATGATGCCCAGCGCCTCGCGGCCAATGCGGCTGTCGTATTTTTAGTTCATCTCGGACTGGTTTTGTCCTTATCGGGCAGTTTCATTGTTCCTGACCTCAAACCGCCGCCCCCGCCCGAGGCAGTCACGGTTGAGATTGTAACATTTGACCCCGAGCCAGAACCGGAACCCGAACCAGAACCTGTCATTATCGAGCCTGTGATAGCTCCTCCGCCGCCTGCGCCCGTGCCGGAACCTGTGCCTCAGTCGCGGCCAGAACCCACACCGCCGCCGCCACCTCCAGAACCGGAGCCGGAACCAGAACCCATTTTTACACCGCCTCCTCCGCCGCCCGAAATTATCGCGCAACCGGAACCCTTAGAGCCAGAGCCTGTACCTCTGCCTGCGCCAATTCCTGAGCCTGAGCCTCAACCCATTATCGAAATTTTCGAACCGCCTCCGGAAATCTTGCCTGTACCTACGCCAGAACCAGTGCCCGAACCGGAGCCAGAGCCAGAACCGATTATCGAATTTTTTGAACCGGATCCTATCATTGAACCTGACCCGTTGATCGAAGTTGAGCCCATTATAGTCGAGCCTGAATTGCCGCCAACGCCCGGCGTGATTGAGGCTGAGCCTCTACCTGACTTCATCGAAGCGCAGCCTTTGCCGCCCGAAATTATTTTAGCGCCCTTGCCTGAAATTTTACCAGAACCCGTCCCGCAACCTCTGCCGCAAATCGTGGCTGAGCCTGAGCCTGAGTTCCGGCCGGAGCTCGCGCCAATCCTCATTACGCCGCCGACAATTCTCGCCTCACCTGACGCGCCTGAAACCCGCGAGGAACAAGCTCGAGCCGTCCCGCAAGAGCAAAGCGATCCGCTCATTGACCTTATCAAACGAGATAGAGATTCCGCATTAAACAATCCTCTTACGGGCTCGCCGCGCGGCGGCGGCAATGAAGGTCCTATTAGCCAAGGCGGGTCTGTCGGCACGCCGCCGCCGGGCGGCGGAACAAGAATTGGCCGTCCTAGCCCAGGCGCCGATGGCTGGACGCTCGCGCCGCAAGGGCGCGCCGTAAATAAAGCCTATGAAGGGATAAATCTGGATATCCGATGCCGTGAAGCGGGACGAACCCATTTAGATTGCCCTGAATATATTAAAAAATTCAGGGGCCGAGATCGATCAGGCCGCGAGAGTTTTGACGGCCATGCGGGCACAGGAACAGACCGCGGGAACAGCTTTCGCGCCATCCCCTCCCGAAGCGAAATTAGTTTGGATAGGGGCGATCCTTCAAGAACTATTCTAGACCCCAATGATCGAAGTTTTGACCGCGAATTTCTGAATAAAAAAATTGTAACAGACACGCCAGAGCGCGGCCTGCTTGGTATATCTAGCGGAGAAGAGGCGGGCACACAGGATTGGGTTTTAAAAACGCCAGACTCAAATTTACCCGAATCGGAAAGTGAAACGAATAATTCCGTCGATTGGATTTTGAAATCCCCCGACAAATAAGCGGGTTTCCACGCTCTTTTACGGTTCAACCATTTGCGCAAGACCCGTTGTTGCAAGGTCCAGCGTATCTTGTGTCGTCGCTTTTTGCCGGAATGAGGCCACTCGGCTCAAATATGGAAAACCGCCCAAATCATGTTTGGCTTCAATCAGGAAATTAGTCCCAGTTTCCGCCTCGCTCAATGCCAAGGAGATTGTCTGCTCTCCCATCGGGCCGACAGTATTCACAATGACGAATTGCCCGGGCTCGGCCTGTAATATCTCTAAAGACCCGAAATCTTTGCCGGCTTGCCATGCTGCCGTTTGCCCCGTTTCCACATCAGCCCCGCCAAAAACCCACTCGCTATTTGGGCCGCCAAAACCGCTCCATTCAGGATAAGACCGCAAATCTGAGATGATTTCATAGACGCTCAGAGCATCGCTATCCAAAATGACGCTTTTATCAACGCGTTGTTGGGCAGGCATAAAGGCACCCGCTATGCAGACGCAGATGAATAGCAGCAGGATAATAGCAATTGCGCGTATGAGCCATTTCATACCCCCTCATAACCCGAGAGAGCCGTTGACGCCAATAAAAACGGATTGAAGCGTGGGGCATGAAGCCCCATAATTAGTTTTGGAGACTTAATATGCTTATTCGACTTATTTTTGCAGACAGCCAGCCCACCATGATGCAGGATTTTGGAGGCCTCGCCATGTCAGGCTTGAGCCTTTTGGGCTCCTTATTTGTTCTGGTCGTCGGCTTATTGGTGCTGGCCGCGATTATTATGTATATTATTGATGTCACGCAGAGCCGCTCTGCTATTCGGCGAAACTATCCCGTCATTGGACGGTTCAGAACGCTTTTTTCGCATTTGGGCGAATTTTTTCGGCAGTATTTCTTTGCGCTGGACCGCGAGGAAATGCCCTTTAATCGGGCGGAGCGGCAATGGGTCGATCATGTCTGCGAAGATGGCAGTGATGTCGTCCCATTTGGCTCCACCAGAGTCTTAGATATAGGAACCCCTATTTTCGCAAATGGCCTTTTTCCGAAGTTGGACGATGAGTTCCCGCCCAAGCCAGATTTTATCATTGGGCCGCAAACACGTAAGCCTTACCAACCCGGTTCTTTATTTAATATTTCTGCGATGAGTTATGGCAGCCTGTCCAAACCTGCTGTTCAAGCCCTCTCCCATGGGGCGGCGCTGTCGCGCTGTTTTTTGAATACGGGCGAAGGCGGCGTCTCTCCTTATCATCTCGAAGGCGGATGCGACATTGTCTATCAGCTGGGGACCGCGAAATTTGGGTCCCGCAATGCGGATGCGACTCTGAATGAAGATAAGCTTCGAAAAATATGCGAAAACCCAAATATCAAAATGGTAGAAATCAAACTCTCACAAGGCGCAAAACCTGGCAAAGGCGGTATTTTACCCGGCAATAAAGTCACCGCTGAAATCGCCGAAATACGCGGCATTGAAGAAGGCAAAAGCGCGCTTTCACCTAACCGGCATGTGGACGCAGGGAACGTCGAGGAATTACTAGATCTCATTCACCGTATTCGCGAGGCCTCTGGCCTGCCCACAGGTATCAAACTTTGCGTTGGGCAAGTTCAGCCCGTTATTGAGTTGCTAAAAGCCATTAAAGCCCGCGGGGACGCTTCAGCGCCAGATTATATTGCCGTGGACGGGGGCGACGGGGGAACTGGGGCGGCTCCCCTTCCCCTCATTGACAATACAGGTCTGACAGTGCGGGAAAGCCTGCCGCTCATTGATGATCTCTTGACAGAATATGGTTTGCGCGAGCGCGTAAAAATCATCGCCTCCGGTAAGTTAATTACCTCGGCAGATGTCGCATGGGCCTTTTGCGCTGGCGCAGATATGGTCAATAATGCTCGCGGGTTCATGTTTGCGCTCGGCTGTATCCAAGCTTTGAAATGCGACAAAAACACCTGCCCGACAGGCATTACCACCCATAATCCTCGGCTACAAAAAGGATTGGACCCGGCCAATAAAGCCGTGCGCGTCCATAATTACATTAAGAATATCATCAAAGAAGTTGAGATTATCGCCCATGCCTGCGGTGTGGATGAACCCCGGGAATTACAACGCGAACACCTGATGATTGTTCAAGCCTCGGGGCGCTCAAAACCCTTCAATCAAGTCTGGGACCGCTCACGCTATCACTAAAAGATATGCGCCTTAGGCGTATTTCTCGCCCAGATAGACACGGCGGACATCCGGATTTGCCCGAATTTCCTCGGGCGTACCTTCGAACAAGGCTTCGCCTTGGAAGAGGATAGAGGCGCGGTCGACAATATCGAGGGTCTCGCGCACCCTATGGTCGGTGATTAAAATTCCGATTCCGCGTTTTTTCAAATAGAGCACAAGCTCAGAAATATCGGCAATCGCAATCGGGTCGATGCCTGTGAAGGGCTCATCCAAGAGAATAAAGCTTGGCCGGCTCGCAAGAGCCCGCGCGATTTCAACGCGGCGGCGTTCCCCGCCAGACAAAGCGAGCGCAGGGGATTTCCGAATATGCCCAATATTGAGCTCGTCCAAGAGAGCCGAGACATTATCATCCCATTTACTGCGGTCTTTCTCAGTCAGCTGCACAACGGCTTTGATATTTTCTTCAACCGTCAGTCCCCGAAAAATGGATTGTTCTTGCGGCAGATACCCGACGCCCAAACGCGCGCGTTGGTACATAGGCAGCTTGGTAATGTCTTGTCCGTCCAAGGATATAGATCCGCGGTCAGCCTCAATCAGGCCCATAATCATGTAAAAACTTGTCGTCTTACCCGCACCGTTGGGTCCCATGAGCGCCACAACTTCGCCGCGCTGCACCGTCAGAGTAATATCTTTTACCACAACACGCCCGCGGTAGGCTTTCCCAATACTATTGGCAGCCAAGCCAGTTGGGGGCGGCGTAAACGCCGCAGGTTTATTTGGGGGAGTCTCTGCGGCCATTAATTTGTGCCTTGTCCCGAATCTGTTGAACGGAGTAAGATAGAGACACGGCGGCCCTTCGCGCATCTGCGGCCATCGCACTTACCTTTAACTTTGGCATCTCGTGTTTCGAGATTATAATCCAACCGATCACCAGTCACAACGCTGCCATCTTGCAAGAGCACAACATCACCAGTGACAACGAAGGTGTCATTTTCACGCGTATAGACGCCTCTATCTCCGCGCACTTCTTGCTCTGGCGTGATGTAGTAAAAATTACCGGTTGCAACGATACGGGTAAATTCGCTCGACGAAATTAACCCGCCAGATTCGTCTTCCGTATAAATCTCCACCTTATCGGCGAGCAAACGAATATCGCCTTGACGAATATCAGCTTGGCCAACAAGGGTGAAAACACCCTTATCCGTATAGACCTGATCAGCATCGAGGATTGTAGATGCGGCGCTGTTGGAAAATTGCGCATGGCTCAGCGAGGGTAGGGCCAAAAGCCCTGCAGCTATAAAAAGAGTTGAAATAAACGGCTTCATATTAACGTCCTAATTCTGGTCCGAGCCTGGTATCACAATGCGCGTTCGGCCATTTCCGCTACAATCGGGACCGGAACAATCGCTAGATAATTTAACCTGCGCTGTTTTTGTATTATAGGTCAATTTTTCAGTCCGTACACGTTTTCCATCGGCTTGAATAACAACAACATCACCCGTCACAACCATAGTGTTTTTATCGCGTTGGTAAACGCCCTTACTCCCGCGAATATCATTATCTTCGGTGACATAACGGAAATTCCCGTCCGCAACGATTCGCTGTATAGCACCTAATTTAACACTTGGCGGCTCAACGCTAGATTCTCTTTGAATACGGAAAATATCCATTTGATCCGACGTGATGACAGCGCCGTTTTGTAGCACGCGCACATTCTTGCGCAAATCTGTCTTATCACCCTGATAAATGCCTGTTTCAGCCGAAATTTTGACGGGACCGTCCCCGCCAAAGGCAAAAGCGGAGCCGTCACCCACGGCCTCTTCATCTTGAATTAAATCCGCAGTCATGCCGCCTTTAAAGATGAACGTCTCATAGCTATCTTCAATCGCATAGCGTTTGCCTTTCACCGTCCCGAATTCTCCGACGCAGGTTATGGCTTTGTCGCCTTCAATGCGTTTTTCGACATTGAAAATTCGCGCATGTGTTGTGTCGCAGATATTTCCATCATCCGTTTCCAAATTCACATCTGATTCAAGTTCTAGGACCTTGCTCATATCATTATATGAGCCCGTTTTCGAAATGACTGTACTGGCGTCGACGCCCGTATCTCGGATGAATTGGAGGACGGGCGCATCTAGAAGCACGGTATCGCGATCTGCTCGCCGGCGGACCGCCGTATCCGCAACAAGATAAAAGGGCAGGCCATCCCCTGTGCGTCCAGAATAGCGCGGCTCGACCATCTTCACGCTTTCCGTCGGGTCATTAATGGGCTCTGGACCGCCTTTATCAGACAGAAATTGCCACACGAGACCCGCCATCAGAACAGCTGACAGCCCTAATAAAATCACGCGCAGGACTTTAATACGCTTAGTGTGCGCTAGCGCGGCCTCTAGGGTCAATGCACGCTTAGGCTCCCAAAGACCTAGGTCTTCTGACGCTCGGCGGTCAAGCCGTGTCGATATTGTAGCGGTCGCTGTCATAATTCAATCGCTTTATAGCGGGCGCAACGCGGCGGCGCGACCATTAATGTGCGCTTCTGACTGTTTCGTAATCCGCCCCAAATTTGCATTTTAATCCACTCGCCGCATTCTATGAGAGAAAATATCGACATCAGACCAGCCAGCCAAATCCAGCTGCGCACGAGTCGGAAGAAATTCAAAACAGCCCTGCGCAATTTCCCATCTGTCTTCACGCATGAGGCGGCCCGACAAAATGGTTTTTAACTGGTGAAGGTAAAGCACATCAGAGGCCGCATAATTTAACTGCGCTTCTGTAAGCTCATCTGCGGCCCAATCCGATGATTGCTGCTGCTTGGATAAATCAACATTTATGAGTTCTTTTGTCAGGTCTTTAAGACCGTGACGGTCCGTATAGGTCCGCACAAGGCCCGAGGCGATTTTCGTGCAAAAAACGGGCGCGACAGTGACGCCAAGATCGCGCATCATCATGGCCACATCAAATCTTGCAAAATGAAAAATCTTTGTGACAGCAGGGTCCGTCATGAGTTTTTTCAAATTCGGGGCATCATAGCTGTCTCTGTCCATTTGCACGATATGGGCATCCCCATCGCCAGAGGAGAGTTGAACGAGGCACAATTTATCCCGCACGAGCGATAAGCCCTGGGTCTCCGTATCCACAGCCACAGAAGATCCGAAGTCCATGCCATCAGGGAGGTCATGTTTATGCAAATGAACGGTCATATTGTCTCTTTTCCGAGTCTATTCTCTCGCTTAGGCGCGAGCGGGCTAGGTTTCAAGTTTGGAAGGCGGCATTTTCCAATCTAAATAAAAAGCCCTGCCCGTTTTTCGGCGACGTGGCCATGTTTGCCCTGCTATAAGGATGTTATGGACTTGCTCACACCACTTGAGGCAAAATCAGATTTGCAGCGCTACCGCGTCTTTGCAGATAAGGATTTACGCTATGATGGACACTTATTTTTAGGCGTAAGGACAACCGGCATATTTTGCCGCCCCGGATGCCCAGCGCGTCTGCCAAAATTTGAAAATTCTAGCTTTCACGGCTCGGCCGCTGAGGCCCTGAAAGCGGGGTTTCGCGCCTGTAAACGGTGCCACCCAGCCGGCGGGAACAGCGCTTTAATCAAGACGCTTATATCGCTCGTCGAATCCAGTCCTGATACAAAAATTACAAATGCCGTTCTGAGCGAGCGAGGTATCGACCCGTCCACAGCGCGGCGGCAGTTCCTCGCGCGGTTTGGCATGAGCTTTACCGATTATGCCCGCGCCCGCAGGCTGGCTATGGCCGCGAAAACACTCTCCGCAGGCGGGTCTGTCCTCGAGGCGCAATTAGAGGCCGGCTTTGAAAGCCCGTCAGGATTTCGAGCCGCTTACGCTAAAATCTTTGGCGCGGCCCCCGCAAAAGGTGCACCGGAGCCTCTCTATATTGATTGGCTAGAAACGCCGATGGGTCGTATGATTGCCATCGCCGATGACGCCGCGCTTTACCTCCTCGAATTTACGAACCGCAAGAATATGCGCCGCCAATTTGACCGATTACGCAAAGTCCAAAGCCGCGCGATTTTGCCGGGACGGACAAAAATCACGCAGCAGATTGAAGCAGAGCTCACATCTTATTTTGATGGCTCTCTTAATGAATTTACGACGCCGCTAGCAACATCAGGAACAGATTTTCAGCGGCAAACTTGGGCCGCATTACAAAGCATTCCGCACGGCGAAACGCGGTCTTATGCCCAATTAGCGGAAATGATTGGCAAGCCCGCCGCCGTGCGCGCTGTCGCCTCGGCCAATGCCAATAATGGCCTCGCCCTCATCATCCCATGCCATCGGGTGATTGCCAAAGATGGGGGATTAGGCGGATATGCAGGCGGAGTTGACCGCAAGCAAAAATTGCTGGAGCTCGAATCTAAAGAGGTGTGAGGGTGAGCTGTGCGTTAATCCCGCCCGCAGGCGCCGCCGTGATTAAAGCACTATCGACCTTCACAGCATATTGGGTCACGAGGTCCTGAATCACGGCATAAAAAGACGTGGTGACAGCATCTTCAACCCAGACCGTGAGCCCCCCACCCTCTTGCGGCTGTACGCGCGATAATTCGACTCCGCGTTTGCGCGACGCCTCTATCAAGGCCCCGCGCGTGAAATCATCTCGCGCGCCCGTTACCGTGCCCGCATTTAATTTTTGCGACGCGCGCAACCAAAATTCGCGGTCCGTCTGCGCCGCCTCTAAGGCCGTTGTTCCGTTCGGGCCGCGGTCGCGAGATAAGGCGAACCATGCTGCGAAAACAACAATCAGAGCGGCGAGAATAAGCAGAAGAACCCGGTCTCGGGGTTCACGCGCATTAAACCATGACATCATGACCCGCCACCCAAGCTCAACGTCGCTTCGCCGACAAAAGCGCCATTTTGCTCTCTAACGCCGCCCGTTGTCAGCCGTCCTCCCGCTTGCGCGATAGAATTTTCAATACGGGCAGCCGCATCAAAATCTGGATAAATCAGCCGTAATTGTAAGGTTCCATTTTCAGCATTAAATCGCAATTGGTCGACGCGCGTATCATCCATCGAGGCCAGTCCCGAAAATAAAACCGTCGATAGGTCGAGAAAGCCCGCTGTTGGCGCGGGACCCGTTTGTAATTTTTGCACGGCGGCACGGCCGGGATTTGACGGGGCGCGTTCACCCGTCGCGGCCAAATATTCAGCCGCTGTTTGCGCGCGTAAATCCTCGGCTTGGGCCAGCGCGGCGCGGTCCTGCACACCATTCCAAAAAAACAGAGCTAAAAGCGCGGCAGCGGCCAATCCCGCCATCCTAAGGGCGGGAAAGCGCGGGAGATTAATGCCAGATTTCGGGCGATAGGCCCCTTGTAAAAGATTTAGACTTTCGCCCGCTGCAAGGCCGCTGGAGAATAAAGCGGCCAATTCACTATCCGTTGGCTTGACCAAATCTTCTTCCGTCCAATCCAAATCTATGGCGGACAAGCCCGGCTCTACCGCGCGGTCTATGACTAGAACAGCAGACTCGCCGCTTAGCACATCATAATCCGCATAGGCGGCTTTGGGTTTTAATCCGCCCGTGCCGTCAATCAAAAAATCCATCACCGCATTATCTATCACGGCGAGGCGGGGCGGCTGCGAATCTGATAGCGCAAAATGCAGCGCATCCGCGCCATTGGCAATATCATCTTCTTTCGCAAATCGGGCCATCTGCAATTGTTGCGACCGTCCCGCTTTTGGTAGCTCGGTTTCAAATATGCGCACCCATTGGCCCGGCAATATCAGAACTGGGTCACTTATGCCGAGGCTCAGTAAATCAGCCGCGTCCACGCGCCGCGTCTCATAGCCAGAGCCTGCAGGCGTCGCGACGATAGCCTCTCCCTCATCTAAGGCGGGCAGAATTAAAAATGTCGCTGCAGCCATTAGGGCGCGTCCACTTCAGTTTCAGAATCGATTTGCGTTTCAATTTCAGGACGGAAGGTTTCCCGTCCCCACCCGCGATATGTCAGCTGAGGCGTATCGTCCACCCCTAACCCGTCAAAACGATAGGAGCGCACCCGCTCCGCAGGCCCAACCTCTGTGACAACTTCAACAAAGACAGAGACGACATCAAGCCCGAGACGCGCCGTGCTTAAACCGTCAATTTCGGTTCCGCTTAAAATGTTGTTCACCTGTTCTAAATCTGTAAAACCTAATTCAGGGCGTTGCTGCAAAAGCGCTTCCGCGGCAGGCACGGCGTCAGCGCCGCTTATTTCTCCCGATAAAGCCGCCGCCAAAATAAGGAGACGCTCACCCGTTAGGCTATTCACATTGACTGCAGGTCGTTCGCCAATGCGGCCCGTGCAGACGAAGGGTTTAAATAGCTCCCATAACTCCTCATCCATCCCATTTATGGCGCGAAGTTCTTCAGGCCCCCTTAGGGCCGTATCAGCGGTTCGGTAAGGCGGGTTTTTGCGTAAGTAAGTCCCGTCTTCTGCGCCATTTGGAGATTGCTGTTGGTCGGGGTCCTGCCAATCGACCAAAGCATTTGCCAGCGATATGGCTTGGTTTTCCGGCAGTCCCAATAATTCGGCGAGCTGTCCAAATTCCCGCACAGCTTCATCTTCACGAATGCCTTCCTGATTTATGAGCGCATTTAAATTAAAACATTGGCTAGCGTCTTTGAGCGTGAGCGTAATACTCCCTCCCAAAGTCGGCAAAACCAATGGCGTGCGCGAGCTAAGCAATGCCGCCTTTGCAGCGGGCGGAAGCTCCGCGAAATCATTGGTCAAATAAGCAAAGACAAAATCTTCCGCGCCGTCCGCCTGCCAATCGGCTTGAGCATAAGCTTGGACATTAACCGTGCGCTTCACAGACAGCTGTATATCTTCCATCAAGGCGACAGTAATCGCCGCCATGACCGTCATAATCAGAAGGGTCGTCAGCAGGACCGTTCCCCGCTCTTTTTGATTCTTACGTCTCATTGACCAAGCTCAAATAAATGGGCTGTCTCAACGCCGCGCGCATTTGTCACCGAAAATTCTATGGCACCGCCTTCCAATGCCGTCGCAGCGCTTTCTGAGCGGAGTATAATCCAATCTTGGATTTCTAAATCTGTTGGCGTCGCATTCCCAAAATCCACGCGGTTCCGATAGGTCACGTCAACGTCTTCTAAACCGTCTAATATAACGCGGCCCGTCCAACCGTCCCGCTGGGCCGGATTTTCATGCTGCAGGGTTTCGCGAATGAATTGTCCGTCGCGGAAGAGATAGCGCACACGTTCAACCTGTCCCCGCGGCGCGGCCGTAAAATTACTGCGGCCCAATCTGGAGAAGGTCAATATGGCAGAATTTTCCGCCGGGTTTTGTGTTGCCACAACAAAAGTCTCTGTCCCGCCAACGCCGTCCCGCATTGGTCGCAAAGTTAGCGCGTTCATATCCGCGCGCAGGATTGAGCGGAAAGCTGCAATATCGGCAAGCTCTTCTGAGGCTATGTTAAGCCTGTCTTTGGCCGCAAAGGTCTGGATCATCGCTCCCATTGTCCCCGCACTAATCAGCGCAAAAATGAAGAGCGAGATAAGGACTTCGACGAGGGTAAAGCCGGCCTCATTGTTATTTTTGGGCGCGCGCGTCTTCATCCTTGCGAGACCCAAGCGCGGCGCGTCACAAATACATCATCACCTTGCGAGACTGACACGCGAAGCTCCAGCAGGCCCGCCTGCGGCGTTTCAACCGTTTCAATCCGCCAATTATATCTTTGCCCGCCGGCGTCTTCGCGGCCTGACTGCGTGCCGATAATAGGCCGCCGCATGCGCGCATGAATTAGCTGATTATCTGCAACAACACTCGCATAAGTCTTATGCGTGAGGCGCTGCGTATGGGCTACAGATTGCGTGGCTGCACTCGACAGGCCAATAATCGCGACAGAAAAAATCAAAAGCGCGGCTAATACTTCGACCAATGTGAATCCCGCCTGTTTCACGGCGTGGCCTCGATTTCCACCCGGCCTCTAGCATCTGGTGCCAGATTAAAACTTTGCTCTCGTCCGTCTAGAGACAAGCTAAATGGCGTCACATTTCCGACCGCATCAAAATAAATAAGCGGCGGTAAATCAGATTTTTGTTTTTTCTTTTGCCGGTCTCTCAAATCGATCTCTTGTCCTTCGACCACCAACTCTATTCCGCCAACATCATCCGAAAATTCTTGTCGATGCTCAAGCGTCCACTCGCCGTTATATTCATAGATTTCAATTTGCCCCGCCGTAATATCAATTCCGCGGCTCTTACCGTCAATCACGCTTTGACGGACGGCGAGATTCAAAAGCGTGCTCACGCGCTGCACTTCACTTTCCAAAGGCGGCGTTGGCTTGGGCAAGTTCAACACAACCAGCCCAGCTGTCAGGCCCAATAAGGCCAACACACATAAAATCTCAACGAGGGTGAAGCCCGCTTCTTTGCTAGGGTGCTCAGCTGGGTTTGTGGAAATTACTGCCAATTCCCAATATCCGCATTTTGCTCTTCGCCGCCGGGTTCACCATCCGCGCCTAAGGAAAAAATATCGACAGCCCCGCGTTCGCCTGGGTTGCGATATTCATAAGGATTCCCCCAGGGGTCGAGAGACATTTTCTTGATAATCCCGCTAGCCTGCAAGGCTTCCAAGCCTTCCTGCTCTGTCGGATAAGTAAAATTATCTAAGCGGTACATTTCAAGCGCGGTTTCAATGGCCGTGATATCGCCTTTGACTTTTTGCACTTGCGCTTTGCCTTGCGCAGGCAAAACATTCAGCACAACAAAGGTCGTCAGCAAGCCAATGATGACGAGGGTCACGAGAACTTCGACGAGCGTAAAGC
>CAZNXP010000010.1:0-17326 GCA_964576955.1 uncultured Algimonas sp. | reverse complement strand
GCGTTATAAGCAAAACAAGCTTGGTGCATGATACGACTGAGCCGGATATGGTGACTTTCACAATTGATGAAGCCGTAACAAATTACATCGTTGATGTGGAACCATTTGAACGCAGGTTCTAGCCATTTGAGTTTTGCCGCTCTAAACGGGCGGTATGACGGTTCATTTACAGAAACTATCCGTTGGATCCGAGTCGATCCAAACGCTTGCTGATTGGCAGGCGCATGTCGTCGCACGGCGTCAGCAACAGGGCCTCTCCGCGCATCATGTGCATGTCACGCGCATGTTTCCAAAACGGCGCGAAGAGATTTTGGACGGCGGGTCCATTTATTGGGTCATCAAAGGTAATATTCTTTGCCGTAACAAAATTGCAGCGCTCGAAGAGACAACAAAAAATGGGCACCGCGCCTGTGCTATCTTGATGGAGCCCGAGCTTATCCCTGTGTTGCCCAAACCCAGACGCGCCTTTCAGGGGTGGCGTTACTTACAAAACGGCGATCAACCCGCTGACCTCAGCGCGGCAGATGGCGGAACTGACCTGCCTCCGGCGTTTCAAGCCAAACTTCTTGATCTCGGCGCTTGGTAGTAAATCTCGGGATGGCTCGATGAGAATAAAAATCGCGACTGATGCCGATGTTGACCAGATTAGGTCGCTTATGGATTTAGCGATTAATCTCTTGCAAATCCCTTATCTGACGACGGATCAAATTACGGCATCCCATAAAGGCATGGGGCTGGACCGCCAATTGATTAAGGATGGCACCTATTATTGCGTTTGGGAGGATGGCCGTATCATAGGCTGCGGAGGATGGTCTTTCCGCGCCACCCTTTACGGCGGTGACCATTCAGCAGGACGAGATGCGGCGCGGCTCAATCCCGCGATAGACCGCGCCCGTATCAGAGCTATGTATACGCATCCGGATTTCACCCGGCGCGGCATTGGGCGATTGGTCCTTGAAACTTCCGAGGCGGCCGCAAAGGCGGCAGGGTTTAAAGCTCTAGAAATGGCGGCGACATTGGCGGGCGAGCCATTTTATGCCCGCTGCGGCTATGTTGTTGAGGGTCGTTGGCAGGACGAAAACGGAGCGGTACCCGTGCCGCTGCTCACCATGGTGAAACAGATTGGCTGAGCCTTAAACCGCGAAATTATCGATGAGCCGCACGCTACTGTCGCCGTTGGGGCAATGAGCCGCGACGAGGACTCTTGCAGGGCCGTCGAGATAACCGCCTTCTAAAACTGTGAGAGAGTTTGGGCTGCGGACTTCCACATAATCGACGGAGGAAAACCCAGCCTCGAGCAGAGCCGCTTTCGCCGCATCAGTCGCCGTATCAACATGTTGTCCGTCGCGCATATCTGATGCGCAGCGTTTCATAATCCCGTTGAGTTTGCGCGCCAGGGCAAGACCGGCGTCATCAAAATAAGCATTGCGCGAGGAGAGCGCGAGGCCATGGCCATCCCTCGCGATAGGCGCGCCGATGATTTTAATCGGCATATCTAAATCTTCGACAAGACGGCGAATGGTCGCGAGTTGTTGGTAGTCCTTCTCTCCGAAAATGGCGATATCGGGCTTTACGCGGTTGAAGAGTTTTGTGACGACAAGGGCCACGCCGTCAAAAAAGGTTGGGCGGTAATCTGTCTCTAGGCCCTTGGCGACGCCGCCCACTTTCACGCTAGTCGCATGGTGGACATTATACATTGTCTGCGGGTCTGGGATGTAAACCATATCGACGCCTTCGGCCCTTAACAGGCGCGCATCTTCTTTTTCTGTGCGGGGATAGGCGTCGAGGTCTTCACCGGGTGCAAATTGTGTGGGGTTGACGAAGATTGAGACGACGACCCGCTCGCCATGTTTCTTGGCTAATCGGACGAGGGTGAGGTGACCTTCATGCAGAGCGCCCATCGTTGGGACAAAGGCGATTTTTTCGCCAGCACTGCGCCACTCCCAAATGATCTTTCGCAGGCCGCGTTCTGTTCTTATCCGTTTCATGCCCCTGTTTACGGCTTAGGGCGCAATAAGCCAACATTTGGTTTTGGGTTGATTAGATTGAATATTGCTACAGATTTTTTTCGCATTGGCGTGAGATAATCCCGCTACGCGCGCATGAAAGACAGGTACGCCTTGAATGAAACCGCTGGTGATTTTGGGCGGTGATTTGGGAGAAATGGCTGCTGACATTTTTAAAGCGTCAGCTTCGGAAGGCAGATTTTTGATTTGGATGGCCCAAGGCTTAACCTCACGGCGAATAGAGGCGCCGCGTAGGACAGCTGTTGGCGTGTCGTGGTTTGCCAAAATGAGGGCAGGGGGCTGGGCTTGGGGAACAACGCCCATAACGTCAAAGCCGCGTTCGACAAGCTCTCGCATATGTTTGTTGCGACTCTTGCCGCTGGCCCCGCCTAAAACAATAGCGATTTGGCGGCGGTTATTACGAGTGGCGCTGACCATGAGATTATAGCCGGAGGCATTCGTATATCCCGTTTTAAATCCATCGACCTCAGCCATATCATGCAGCAGGGCATTTGTATTTTTCACCCCGCGAAAATGCGTTTGGCCGAAATAGTGATAACGGTCGTAATGGGTTGTCAAAATGGAATGCGCTAGTTTTGCCATATCTCTGGCCGTTGTTTTTTGATCGAGATGCGGCAGGCCATTAGCTGTCTTAAAGGTCGTGCGCTGCATCCCAAGGCTTCGGGCTTTGGCGGTCATCATTTCCGCAAAGCGCGCTTCTGTGCCGCCGAGCCGTTCAGCTAAAACAACAGCTGAGTCATTATGGCTCCGAACAGCAACGGATTGGATGAGCTGGTCGACCGTGATTGTCTGGCCGCGTCTTAGGCCAAGTTTTACTGGCGGCGTTCTCGCGGCAGTGCGCGAGACTTTGACGCGCTCTCCCAATTTTAGCGTGCCGGCATCCAAGGCATCAAAGACCAAATGCAATGTCATGACTTTAGTGAGAGAGGCGGGAAAGCGAAGAGAGTCAATCTGGCGTGCGTGGATGACGTCCTGCGTATCCGCATCGACAATAATAGACGCATAGCGCCCTTCGGCCCATGCCGAAGAGGTAAAAATTACGCTCAAAATAAATGTAAGAAGAACACGCAACATAAGCCTGTTCAATCCGGTGGAACGGTTAGAAAATGGTTAATCTTGTGTTAAATTGCAGTCAGGATATCGTTGGCGCAAACCTCAAAGGTGAATTTTGCCGAAACCACACCCAAGTTTAGCACTTCTAAGACTTGGCGCGCTTATCTTTGGCTTTATATATATCTTTTATGGAGCAACGATTCACAGATATTCAGGCGGGACCTGACAAGGATAAGGACGAAGACGGCGGCACAGAACGCGGCGTCGCGACCAAAGTGCGTCCGAAGACCAAGAAACCCTCGATGTGGCGGGTGTTGCTGATGAATGATGATTATACGCCCATGGAATTTGTTGTCTCCATCCTCATGGGAATTTTTAATAAGACCTCAGAAGAAGCGACGCGGATTATGCTCAATGTGCATCAATCGGGCGTTGGGACCTGCGGGATCTACACATTCGAAGTCGCCGAAACCAAAGTCGCGCAAGTCATGGATAGCGCCAAACGCGCGCAGCACCCACTGCAATGCACGCTGGAGAAAGACTAGCGTTAATCTTCTGGGAATATGGTCTTTGAATGCAGCGTATTTGGGATGATCTCATAGCTATAGGGTAGGGAGAAGGCGAGTTCGATGTCGCCCTTGCGGTCCCAATAGACTTGGCGGTCTAGCCCTTGAATAATTGCGACATATTCGGGGCCGAGCGCATCCGTAATATCGTTGATTTCGCTCACAATTTTCGCGACTACAACATCGCGGTATTGATAGGGGTCGACAACAGATACGGATGTTTCGCCATTTGTACTAATGTTGATGCGTCCTTTTTCTTCGATACTGTCCACAAAACGCGAGAGTTTTGACGCAAGAACTGCACTATTTTCCACGCGGTCTGGAATTGCGGTTTTTACGCGTATGCGGGCAACAGAGGTGTCTGGGCGCCCGCCATAGCTCACACCTTGGAGATAATTGGACCGCGTGAGACGCCGCACGGTGGTGCCTGACTCGATTATCGAGAGTTCAATGGATTCATCCGCCTTAGCGGCATCTAAAAAGGCTTGGATTGTGTCTGAAATTTCTTTCAAACGTTCTCTTCGCTCTCGTGCATCAGACTCGATTGTCACGCCTAAGAGGAGGAAGTCTCCTTTCTTTACAACGGTTATGCCGGGCGCGCCGCCAAGGTCACTAAAGGAGTCTGCGCGGGAAAGGCGCGTGCCTGTGACAACGATTTCGTCATCTTGAGCGGCCGCAGGCGCGGGCGTTAGCAGAGCCAAACTCAACCCGACCGCAAAAATTGTAAAACCTAAATAGCGCATGAACAATCTCCCCTATAACAAGTTGTCAACATGACAGGGCCGTTTGGGGAGTCTAGTGTGTTCTCGTAAACCGCGAATCCCTGACACAAAAAAATCACGGGGGTGTGACAGTTTTGTGGGTTGATTAACGGGGGGATGTTCCCACATCCTATAAACGAAAGGAATTTACATTATGGCCTCTTTCTCCCCCGTTTTGGAAGAAACCATCCACCGTGCGCTCACATTGGCGAGTGACCGCAAACATGAGCTTGCGACGCTGGAGCATTTATTGCTAGCGCTGCTAGATGATAAAGACGCGGCGGCTGTTATCTCTGCCTGTGATGTCGATATTGAACCTTTGCGCGCCGATGTGCAGCGCTATCTAGATGAAGACCTCGCCTCTCTCGTCGTTGAGAATTTTGAAGAAGCCCGCCCGACGGCTGGTTTCCACCGCGTTATTCAACGCGCTGTTATCCATGTTCAATCTTCTGGACGGGAAGAAGTTACGGGCGCGAATGCCCTTGTTGCGCTTTTTGCCGAGCGCGAATCCCACGCGGTCTATTTCCTCCAAGAGCGTGATATGACGCGCTATGATGCCGTGAATTACATCAGCCACGGCATTAGCAAATCTGGCAGCGACTCCGCGCCAAAACCGCCCCTCGGCACGGATATGCCTGAAGGCGAAGATGCGAAGAAAAAAGACCCGCTCAAAGAATATACGGTCAACCTCAACCAAAAAGCTAAAGATGGTGATATTGACCCACTGATTGGCCGCGATGACGAAGTCGAGCGCTGCATCATGGTGCTCTCGCGCCGCCGTAAAAATAACCCGCTTCTCGTGGGCGACCCGGGCGTTGGTAAAACCGCCATTGCCGAAGGCATTGCGCGGCGTATTGTCAATGCCAAAGTGCCTGAGGTCTTGATGGACGCCACGATTTATTCGCTCGATATGGGCGCGCTGCTCGCAGGGACGCGCTACCGCGGTGATTTCGAAGAACGTCTCAAGGCTGTCGTCACGCAGTTACAAGAAACTGATGGCGCTGTGCTCTTTATCGATGAAATACATACCATCATTGGCGCGGGCGCGACATCGGGCGGCGCGATGGATGCGTCTAACCTGCTCAAGCCCGCTCTCCAATCTGGTAAGCTGCGCTGTATGGGCTCGACAACCTACAAAGAATATCGTCAGCATTTTGAAAAGGACCGTGCGCTATCTCGCCGTTTCCTCAAAATCGACGTGTCAGAACCGACATCCGAAGATGCTGTGAAAATCCTGCAAGGGCTAAAGTCCTATTTCGAAGAATTCCACGGTGTGACCTATTCTGCGGCGGCCATTCAAGGCGCAGTGGACCTCTCCGTGCGCCATATCACGGACCGCAAGCTCCCCGACAAAGCCATTGATATTATCGATGAAGCGGGGGCGCGCACGCGCCTTGTGCCGGAAAATGAGCGCAAAACAAAAATCGGTATCAAAGAAATCGAAAGCGTCATTGCGAAAGTCGCCCGCATCCCGCCGAAATCTATTTCGCGGGATGATGAGAAAGCGCTGAAATCCCTGCCAATGGATTTGAAACGCATGGTGTTTGGACAGGACGACGCGATTGATAAGGTGGCCTCGGCGGTTAAACTCGCCCGGGCCGGATTGCGCGAGCCGAATAAGCCTATTGGCTCTTACCTCTTTGCGGGTCCGACAGGCGTGGGTAAAACCGAAGTTGCCAAACAACTCGCTTTGACTCAAGGCTTAGAGCTGCTGCGTTTTGACATGTCCGAATATATGGAACGCCATACCGTCTCGCGCCTGATTGGCGCGCCTCCCGGATATGTTGGCTATGATCAGGGCGGATTGCTCACGGATCAGGTGAACCAAAATCCGCATTCTATCCTCCTCTTGGATGAGATCGAAAAAGCCCATCCCGATATTTACAACATCCTCTTGCAAGTCATGGATAATGGCTTCCTGACGGATGCCAATGGCCGCAAAGTCGACTTCCGCAATGTCATTATTATTATGACAACAAATGCGGGCGCGGCGGATGCGGCGAAGGCTGAAATCGGATTTGGCCGCGGCCTTAAAGATGACGAGCAGCAAAGCGCGATTAAGCGCCGCTTCACGCCGGAATTCCGAAACCGTCTCGATGCGATTGTCTCCTTCGCGGCGCTCACGCCCGAAGACATTGCAAAGGTTGTCGATAAATTCGTTATCCAACTTGAAGCCCAGCTGTCTGAGCGCAAGATTGAATTTGAACTCTCAAAAGGCGCGAACCTTTGGCTCGCCAATAAAGGCTATGACAAGCGTTACGGCGCGCGTCCTCTGGGGCGTGCCATCCAAGAATATATCAAAAAGCCGCTGGCGGATGAGATATTATTTGGCAAGTTGAAAACAGGCGGCCTCGTCAAAGTCGGTGTGGATAGGAAGAAGGAAAATCTAACCTTCAAAATCGTCCCACCCGCGAAAGCCTCTGGTAAAGGGAAGGGCAGTAAAGCGCCTAAACCGAAGGAAGATGCATAGCGTCCGAAATTGATCTGGTTGGGTCAGTTTCAGCGGAGTGCCGAGGCGGCCATGCCTCGGTTATGACGAGGGTAATTCAATCCCCGCAACACATTCTACGGCTTGTCATTTTTTGAACAAAAGGACCTTTCTGTTAAAGTCGTGTCCAAGAAAGATCTCACCGGGATCGCCCGTCCAGATTTTTTCACCATCTGGAAGAGGATTTCTTTTCCTTACTTTGATTGACTGATTAGAGCCTTTAAACCTGACCTGCGAATGAATAGTCTCCTGCGTTGTCCTGACAGGCGAAGCGCAGTAAGTGTCTCTTATGACTGACACCCCAATACGCCCGCTCGTCACATCGACTGGCCTTATCACTGGCGCGATTGCCATGACGCTGCCCTTTATTGCAGATCGCCTCATTGTTTCCGCCATGAGCGAGGCGAAGGATGTAGGTATCGGCGGGGTTATCGGCATGGCGATTTATACCGCTGCGCCATTTGTCTTGCTGGATAGCGCCATGCGTCCGCGCCGCCGCGTGCGATTGGCGATGTGGATGGGACTGGCGTTGACCGTGCTAATTTGGGCAGGCTTTGCGCAGACGGGCCGCGCGGCGCAAATTGACCCTGCTGCTGGGAATGCCCATGTCGGGCTGTATATTCTGACAATGATTTGGCCCGCCGCCATTATTGCCATCATGGGCGCAGCGGCAAAAATTGGAGAACCCGAACATGGCTCTTGAAGTCGCGCTTTTTCCGTGCCGTTCCGATAATTACGGCTTCCTCATCCATGACGCTTCGAGCGGCGCGACGGCGGCTATAGACACGCCAGATGCGCGCGAGATTGCCGAACAATGCGAGGCAAGGGGATGGGCGCTTACCGAGATATGGAACACCCATTGGCACCCCGATCATGCGGGCGGGAATGTCGCGCTTAAACGCCGTTATAAATGCACGGTTAAAGGCCCGGAGCAGGACGCGATACCTGCGCGGGATGTGACCTTATCTGGCGGAGATAGTTTCGACTTTGCCGGCCATAAGGTGAACGTCATCCACACGCCGGGCCATACGGATGAGCATATCATCTATCATATACCATCCGCCGAACTTGCCTTTGTCGGCGATACGATTTTCGCGCTGGGATGCGGACGCCTCTTTGAAGGCACGCCAGACCAGATGTGGAATAGCCTCTCGCAAATCATGGCTTTGCCCGAGGCGACGAAGCTTTATTGCGCGCATGAATATACGCTCTCCAATGCGAAATTCGCGGTTTCTGTGGACGGCGAGAATGCAGATTTGCTAGCCGCAATTAAAGACGCCAAGACGAAACGCGCGGCAGGCCTACCTACTGTCCCCACTACGGTGGCCGTTGAAAAACGCGCCAATCCTTTCGTTACTGCGGGCAATGCCGCAGAGCTTGGGAGGCGGCGCGCATTGAAGGATAATTTCTAACGGTCCCAGTGAGAGGGGCTCTTGCGTTCCAATATTAACTATGAACGCAAAGTTAACGTGACTCTCAGTCTTCAATCAGCTTAGGTCACATACATGACTGAGATGACCTATTTACGATCCCCCCGTCTCTGGCTGCTTTCAACGGCCGCGCTCATTTTTGGTTCCCAAATTCCTGCCTCTGCTCAAATTGAGCAAAATTATCATTCGGGCGCGCCGACAATGGTGGCTGCCGCGCCGAGCTTGCCGACGATTTCACCCGAGCAAATTGCGCGGGACGTGGTCTCCGAATTTAATCCTCGCACCGGCAAGCACGAACTTTTCGCCGCGCCATTTGATCCATTTGAAGAAGACCCAACTTTGGCGGCGTCCCTGCGCCTTCGTTCCGCCGACGGGGCGGTGGCGATTGACGGCTATCCCTTGCGCGACGGGGCTTTGGTCGAAATTGATTTCTATTATAACTCACCTTCTGATGATCCTTATGGCGGGCGGAATTACGGAGAGGTGGCCTTTGTAAATGGCGATTTAGCCCCTGTCGTAAAACGCGACACGCGGATTATCGAATGCTCAACGCGGGTTGAGAATGTCATCTATGAACAAGCCAGCTATTATGGCGGGGGATATTCTTCTAGTTTTTATAGGCCCTATCGTCATTACGCTGGGCATTCCGCTTTCGGCTTTGGTTTTGGCAATAGTTATTTCGGTCCTGGCTACAGATTTTTTGATAGCAGCCGGATCAGTTTTAATTTCAATAGTTTTGGCGGACGCCGTATAAGCCCCAGCCGAATTATATCTGGCCGGTCTATCCGTAATCGCCGCAGCAATCGGCGTGACCGCATTATAAATAGAGATAGACATCGCGAGCAAGATATAACGGATGCCGCGCAGTTTAACTTCGACGGCGAAACCGCAGGGACAGCCAACAGTGATGCGCGCCGCGAAAATGTCCGCCGCGTCTCAAATGGTGATTTTGAAGAGCGGGCAAACCGTGTCCAAACCTTTGATGTCGGTATAAATCCCGGTCATCTCAGAGGAAATCCTCGGAACTCAGCTATTAGGCCATCTTTTAATTCACAGCCGCGTATTGGAGCCGTACCCGCTGCCACTCAACCTGCGGCAGCTCAACCTTTTGCGGCTCAACCGGCGACGGCTCCAGCTATCGCAGCGCCATCTTTGCAATCGCAATCAATCCGCCGCGAAACACGCCGCTCTCAACCGCGCCGGACTGACTCTAATCGTTCGAGCGCACGGAGCGAAACACGGAGAAATTCATCGAGCTCTCGGTCAAATACGCGTTCATCATCTCGCGCTAATCGGACGAATAGGGTGAAAAAATCCCCGCAAATCCGGCGAATTTCCCCGAGTGGGAATAAGCGGAAACTGAATTTCTTTCCCGATGCAGGTTATGGGGGGCGCGGCGTGGTGACCACGCAGTCTGTAGATTGCGCGCGCGAGGACAAATTGACGGTCTTTATACCCAATGACCGTTTGGACGCCGCCCGTTTCGATGGCCTGACCCTTGTCGCTTTAGATGCGCAGGGCGGTGAAGCGCCGATCTATTTGCCGCCGAATTACATCGAAGGTTTCCGTTTGGCCGCGACAGGTCATGTGAAACCGCAAGGCAATTTATCCGCGCCGCCGCCGCAGTCTCCACTCATTGGAACGCCTGTATTCCGAGATAGGGTGGAGCCCGCCCCGTGCCCATCTGGAACCTCAAAACAGCCGGATGGAACATGTTTGCAATCAGGTGAGTTCGGTTACCCGCGCTAGTTCTAAGGGTTTCGAAACGCCTAAGGTTGCCTTTACTGAAATATGGACAGGTTTACACGTAAACCGCGAAAAAAAAGACTTGAATAATCTTGGCACGTGTGTTGCAAGGAGAGATAAGAATATCGGGTATGTCCCATATTCCCACGTTTAGTCTCGATATTACTCCCATCGACCTAAGCGCGTTAGTTGATACTCAATCCTGTTTGCAGCCAAAACTGCGAACAGGATTTTTTCGTTTAGCGCCCAGTATATCCGCTCTTTTTTACTTTCGATATTTGGCACGCCTATTGCAGGGATATGAACGAACCTTGGGAGGCATCCCATGTTCCCACGTTTGGTCTCAATCCTACTCCCGTTGAGCCAAATAAGTTAGTTGATACTCAATCCTGTTTGCAGCCAAAACTGCGAACAGGATTTTTTGTTGGTGGAACCCATTGTCTCGAAAAAATAAGCTGTCCAATTATGAGACAGGCTTTGTCTCTTTTCAGCGCAAATCGTCTCCAATTTCCCCTAAAAAGCGAAGAAATGCCCTTAAAATGCTTGGCACACGAATTGCAAGTAAAGGTAGGAACCCTGGGAGGCATCCCACGTTCCTTAGTCTGGTCTCCATGTGATTTCCCTCACACCAGACAGGTTAGTTAGATAACTTGCCCTATTTGTATCTTATATTGATGCAAATAGGGTTTTCTTTTGCGGTATCTGCATTACTGTAGTTTCTCACATATACACATATTTCTAACGGTATTCATCATGGGCTTTTCTTTTTCTCGCGAGACGAAATATATAGGCGCTATGTGGCGCATGTTGCGTGCGGTAAAAACCGTTGACGCGAATTCAAACCTCCTCATCGCAGATGAGCTTGAAATGCGGGTCGACGCCTATGGTCAGAATATCGCCTTTATCGAAGGGGAGAAACGGTGGACCTATGATGATATGGAAACCTATGCCAACCGCGTCGCGGCTTGGGCTAAAGGCGAAAAGCTCTCGCAAGGTGATTGTGTAGCCATCTTTGCGCGCAACCGGATTGAATATGTGGCCTTATGGTTCGGCTTGTCCAAATTGGGCGTTATTCCCGCGCTATTAAATTATCAGCTCTCCGGTAAAGCGCTCGCCCATTGTGTGAATATTTCGGATGTCGCGCATGTCATCCTTGATGTTGAAATGGCGGAGCAATGGGAAGCGACAAAAGACCAAGTTGAGGGTAACCCAAAAGTTTGGGCGGCTTTTGGCGAGGTCAAAGGCTATGAGAGTTTTGACTCGGCCATATATGACCTCCGGCCTGACCGCCCTAACAAATCAGAGCGAGAAGGGCTGACAGCAGGCGGCCAAGCCATGAAGATGTTTACATCTGGCACGACGGGACTGCCTAAGGCGGCGAAGATTACGCATGTGCGCGCGCAAAATTACCTACGCGGAATTGGTGCGGGCGCAAAAGCAAAGGCCAGCGACCGTATGATGATGGTTCTACCGATGTATCATGCAACGGGCGGTTTGGTGGGCTGCGGCGCGGCGCTCACAAATGGCGGCGCCGTTATCATCATTCCAAAATTCTCGGCGTCAAGATTTTGGGACGATGCTGTGCAATATGGCGCAACCATGTTCACCTATGTGGGAGAGCTTTGCCGCTTTTTATTATCTCAACCGCATTCCGAGAATGAACGGAAACATAAAATCAGCTGGATTATCGGTAATGGATTGCGCCCAGAAGTTTGGGAGAGTTTTGTCTCTCGATTTGATATTCCCCATGTCATTGAATTTTATGGGGCAACTGAGGGCAATGTTAGCTTGATAAATGTTGACGGACCAATAGGCGCTGTTGGACGGGTTCCATCTTATCTGTCTTGGAAATTTAATATTGATATTGTGCGCTTTGATGTCGACACGAATGAGAACCCTCGCGGCGCAGACGGGTTCTGTATTCGGGAAGATCCAAATGTGCCGGGCGAAATGATTGGCGAAATTCGTCAAGATGATCCGCGGTTCCGCTTTGAAGGTTACGGCACGAAAGAAGCCACTCAAAAGAAAATCTTACGCGATGTGTTTAAAAAAGGCGACGCATGGTTCCGGACAGGTGATTTGATGTCACGGGATGAAGATGGGTTTTTCTACTTCATCGACAGAGTTGGTGACACATATCGTTGGAAAGCTGAAAATGTGTCAACGAATGAAGTCGCAGGCGTCTTATCCGTCTTTCCGGGGGTTACCCAAGCCAATGTCTATGGCGTCGAGGTCAAAGGCTATGACGGACGTGCAGGTATGGCGGCAATAGTAGCTGATGAGGCGCCCGATCTCGCGGAATTAAAAGCCCATGTGGAGCGGGAGTTGCCGCATTATGCGCGGCCAGTCTTCCTGCGTTTGTCGAAAGAAAGTGACACAACCAGCACATTTAAATTTAAGAAAACCAATTTGGTCAAAGCCGGGTTTAACCCTGCCAATATTTCCGAGCCTCTCTATTATGCGGATGCGAAAACGGATAGTTTTTTACCGATTGCGCCAGAGATATATGCCGCTATCCTCGAAGGGTCTGTGAGGCTGTAAATTGAAAGGGCCGGAGGATATTCTGAAGTTCTGGTTTTCCGAACGCGCCGCAAAATATTGGTTCAAATCCACCGATGCCTTTGACGCAACAATCAGATTGGAGTTTGAACCAACCGCTATCGTACTTGCGGCGCAACAAGCTGAAAAGAAAACGCCGCATCATTGGGAAACCCTAGCCCCTGAAGCGCATTTGGCGTTAATTATCGCGCTCGATCAATTTCCTCGGAATATGTACCGGGCAACGCCAGCGGCCTTTGCTTGGGACAAATATGCGCTTGGTGCGGCCAAGCGCATGATGGCGCGAAAGTCTGATCTCCATCTTTCGCAAACGCAAAGGCCCTTTGCCTACATGCCTTATATGCATAGTGAGATGTTAGCCGACCAAGAAGAATGCGTCAGATTATCTGACGCGCGCTTACAGGATGAGGGCACGCTGAAAGCTGCGAAGTCCCACCGCGACATCATCGCGAAATTTGGCCGTTTTCCTCACCGTAATAGCGTTTTGGGGAGAGAGACTTTACCCGAAGAACAAATTTTTTTGGATAAGGGTGGATTTTCTGGATGACGACACCAACTATAAGGAGGCTGATGGTTTGCAGGGCGCTATGCAACATAATCCAGCATCGTTTTATGCCGGAGAATTTTGATGGCCGATAATTTTATAGAGCGTTTGAAGAAACGAAAAAAAGACAGCGCCGCCACAGATGAGGATAAGCCGTCATTTTTCGAGCAGCAGCTTGCAAAATTCAAATTTGAGCCTGATCATATCAATTCTTTCCAAGAGAGTTTCCGCCGCGTTACAAATCAATTTGATACGCCGGGCCCGCGGATGGAACGGACCGTAAATTTCAATGTCGGTGAGGGGGAGGCTGCCATTCCCTGCCGCCTCTTTGTACCCTTTGGCGCGGAGGATCCTAGCGGCCCTTGTTTGATTTATTTTCACGGCGGCGGTTTTGTGACCTGTGATGTGGAAACCCATGAAGGCATCACGCGTCGCCTCGCAAATGGGGCGGTCTGCCGCGTCCTATCCGTCGATTACCGCCTCGCGCCAGCGCATCCTTATCCGGCAGGGCCAGAGGATTGCGAGACCGTGCTGCAATGGGCTTTGGAGGGGCTAGGCTTGGAAGAACACGGCATTGACCCAGACAATATTGCGATAGGCGGCGATAGTGCGGGCGGAAATATGGCGGCCTATTTAGGGCAAAAATATCGCGAACAACTAAAAAGCCAAATTTTGCTTTATCCGCTCATGCAGCTTCTTGAATTTAAGCCGCCGAAACCCGGTCCCCAAGATTGGCTACAACTTGGGTTCATGGCGTTGAAATTTATCGACGAGCATTATGTCGCGGGCGCGGATGCGACCCAGACACGTCTCTCGCCCTTGTTGGAAAAGGATTTAAAAGGCCTTCCGCCCGCTTTTGTTCTAACGGCAGGGCTCGACCCGCTTCGGGATGAGGGAAAGCTCTATGCGGATAAGATGGTGCGTCATGGCTGTGATGTGACCTATCATCATGAGAAGGCCATGCCGCATGGGTTTTTGAATTTTGCCAAAGCCTTCCCAAAAGCCAAGTCTATTCCTCTGGATGCGGCAGATGTTATACGGCAGCATTTCCCAAGACCTCAACCGCTTCGTGGATAAGTTCCAAGGCTCCAAAGCTATTGAGGCTTTGGGGGAGAAATTTTTCGACCCCGTTCGTCCCGCCGATTTTAATCTCGTTGGGGTCAGATATTTCGATGCAAATTTGGCAAACGCGGTTGGCTTGGACTTATCGCCTGAGCAGGTGGTCTCGCATTTCCTGAGGTTCGAGCCGTTGGAAGGCAGCCTCAGTCAGCCCTTAGCGCTGAGATATCACGGGCATCAATTTCGGCAATATAATCCTGATATCGGCGATGGCCGAGGATTTTTATTTGCGCAATGTGAAGCGGATGGAAAGCTCTTAGATCTAGGAACCAAAGGCTCCGGCACCACGCCTTATTCTCGGCGAGGGGATGGCCGCTTGACGCTGCTCGGCGGGGTCAGAGAGGTTTTGGCGGCCCGTTATTTGAATAGCATGGGTGTGAATACGAGCCGGGCCTTTGCTTTGATTGAGACGGATGAGGCGTTGATACGGCAGGATGAGCCTTCGCCAACACGGGCGGCCGTTCTGACGAGATTATCCCATAGTCATATTCGGTTCGGCACATTTCAACGTCAGGCCTTTTTCGGAAATCTTGAGGGGCTAGAACGGCTTTGCGATTATTGCAGTCGGTATTTTTATCCAGATACGACCTTGCCTGAGGAGATGTTTGACCGCGTTGTCAGTGCAAGCGCTGACACAGTTGCGAGCTGGATGGCGGCAGGCTTTGTCCACGGGGTGATGAATACGGATAATATGAATATTACGGGGGAGAGTTTTGATTACGGGCCTTACCGTTTTCTCCCCACGCTCGACCCCGCATATACAGCCGCCTATTTTGATTATAATGGGCTCTATGCTTTTGGCCGTCAGCCCGAAGCTATGTCTTGGAACCTCGCGCAATTAGCACAGTCGCTCTCTTTGATTTGCGAAGACGCAACATTGATTGAGAGCCTCAATGAATTTGCGCCGCGCTATCAAAGCGCCCTGAACCGCCATGTGTTTCGCAGGCTAGGGATTGCGCCAGAAAATGAGGAAACGGATACGGCATTCGTTCGCGCCTTATTTATCTATCTCAAAGAGAGCCAAGTGCCGTGGCCAGAATTTTGGCATGATTGGCAAGGCGGGGCGAGCCGCAGCGCGAAAGATCAAATTGGAACTTATGATGCGGAATGGGATGCGCGGTTGAAAGCCTTTGATGTTGTCTCGGAACGGCCTAAGACAGATACACCAAACTCCCTGCTTTATGAGGAGATTGGGGAAATATGGAAGCCCATTGCAGAGTCAGATGATTGGTCGGCTTTTGAACAAAAGACCGTGAACCTCGCGGCGGGGGCTTGATTGCAAGAGTTAACTGAGTCATCCCTATCGGCAATAATTCTGCCGGAAAAAACGTATAAGGAGTTTTCCATGACTATTCGTAAAATCGCATTATTGGCGGCGGCTTCCATGCTTGTCGCCTGTTCAGCCGCCACAGAGACGGCGCAAACGAAAACGGCTGAGGCCGCTAAGACGGTTGCCAAAGTCGCATCTGACGCCACAACAAAGGTCGCTGGTGAAGTCGAAAAACGCGGCGCAGATATGTCCACCCTGCCAGCGGGAACCTATAAATCCGAACAGGGCCACGCCTATGTTGCCTTTAAATATTCGCATCAGGGATTCTCAAATCCAATTCTTCGTTGGGGCACAACGGATGCAACGGTTGTTTTCGATCAAGCTAATCCTGAAAACTCTTCACTGACCGTCCGCCTTCCAACGGCTGATATTGATTCAGGTGTGCCAAAATTTGACGATCATCTGCGCTCAGCAGGATTTTTCGACTCGGCCAATTATCCCGACATCACATTTGTCTCGACCGATATTAGCCAAATCAGCAATGGTTACGGCACAATCACGGGTGAGCTCACCATTAAAGATGTGACCAAGCCATTCACCCTGACAGGTAAGATTAATAAGGTCGGCAAACATTTCCGCTCTGGCGTGGATATGTTCGGCGTCTCTGCAACGGGCAAGCTCAAGCGCGCAGATTTTGGGATAGATCAATATCTGCCTGTTGGCGCCGATGTTGATATCATGATCGAGGTTGAGTTCCAAAAGGCCGAGTAATTTGTCGTCTGACAGACCAGATACCTCTTCATATTCTAAGGTCGCGCGCATCCTACATTGGACGCTCGCGGCTCTTATCCTTAGCCTCATCGCGGTTGGCTTTTTAATGACGCAGGAGTGGGTGCCGCAACGCTTCACAATTTACCAATGGCATAAGAGCTTTGGTATTGTCGTTTTACTCCTCTCCCTTTTTCGCTTGATTTGGCGGCTCACACATAAAGCGCCCGGGCTTCCTGAAGGGATGAAAACTTGGGAGAGAGCCGCAGCCAAACTCACCCATATCGGATTTTATGCTTTGATGATTGGCGTACCGCTCATGGGATGGGCGATGGTGTCAGCCTCGACATTGCCCGTAGAGAACCAGATATTTTATCTCATTCCATTGCCCGACATGCCGGGGGTTAGTGCTTCGAAAGCTGCTGAAGCGCGCCTAAAAACTCTGCATGAAATCGGCGCAAAGCTTATCCTCTTGCTCTTTGTCTTACATGTCGGCGCAGCGCTGAAACATCATTTTGTTGAGAAAGATGATGTGATGAGACGCATGCTCCCGAGATTGAAGCGGAGGTGATGGCGATCCCGGGTCAATGATAGAGCCTTTAGTTTAATTAATAGAAATGATAGGAAACTTTCAGCACCATTCAGACGGTTTTAGCTTGTGTATTATTGTAAATTAATTTCTGTGCTTTTAATTATGTCTTTAACGGCATGCATTGGTAACAATACCGAAAAAGAAGATAGTAAAAATACTTTTGAAGGATTACTCTTAATTTCACTTGATGAAGGTAGAGCTCTTATCACCTGCAAGCCTGAAGGAATGGAGGATAATGAGATAAATGCTATTCTCGGCGCGGGTACCAATATACATAAAACAGATAAAGATTGTAAAGGTACTGAAACTTATATTGACAATCTAAATCTGATAAGAGATCTCGAACCAAAAATTAATAATCGTTTTAGGGATGATACCTCGATTTTAGTGACTTCATCGTCAC
>CAZNXP010000009.1:0-17746 GCA_964576955.1 uncultured Algimonas sp. | reverse complement strand
TCAAGGGAGGGGAGCGAAATAAATCTACATCATATAAGATTTTCTTTATATACTACTTCGATGCGCTCTGTTAGAGGGCGACTCCAAATAGGAGAAGACTATGTCCGTCTGGGACGAAATTACCGCATCTGCTGCAAACCGTATCCTCATTCTGGACGGCGGAATGGGGACTATGTTGCAGAAAAAGCAATTGGAAGAGGCGGATTTCAGGGGCGCTCGCTTTGCCGATTGGCCTAGTCCGTTACAGGGGAATAATGATCTGCTTGTCTTGACCAAGCCGTCCGTCGTGCGAGCCGTACATGACGGGTTTTTGGCGGCTGGGGCTGACCTGATTGAAACCAACTCTTTTAACGCAACATCCATTAGTCAGGATGATTACGGCATGTCAGAACTTGCGCCTGAAATCGCGCGGGCTTCTGCTCTGGTCGCGCGGGAAGCCGCTGATGCATGGACAAAAAAGACGCCTGAAAAACCTCGCGGAGTTCTGGGGTCTGTAGGCCCAATGAATAAAACCCTCTCTATCTCGCCAAAGGTAGAAGATCCGGGGTTTCGCGACGTGACATTTGATGAAGTCAAAACCGCCTATGTTGAGCAAATTACGGCAATGGTCGATATCGTGGATGCCATAATGATTGAGACGGTGTTTGACACATTGAATTGCAAAGCCGCGATTGCGGCCTGCCGTGAGACATTTGAAACTATTGGCTATGAGAAACCGATTATTATTTCAGGGACAATTACGGACCGCTCGGGACGGACTTTATCCGGACAAACTGCCGAAGCGTTTTATATCTCCATTGCCCATGCGAATCCTTGGGCGGTAGGATTGAATTGCGCGCTGGGCGCAGATGAAATGCGGCCTCATATCGAAGCGCTCAGCCGCGTGGCAGAAACGCGCGTTATTGCTTTTCCAAATGCGGGTCTACCAAATGCCTTCGGGGAATATGATGAAACGCCGTCTGATATGACGGGCCAAATTACGCCTTGGATTAAAGGCGGGACCGTAAATATCCTCGGCGGCTGTTGCGGGACGACGCCTGAGCATATTGGTGCCATTGCGAAAGCGGCGGAAGGGCAAGCCCCACGTGTGCCCGTTGCGCCGAAACCGACCTTACGTTTGTCGGGTCTCGAGCCCTTTCAGATTGCGGTCTAGCCTATGTCCTCTGCGGCAACACAATTTATAAATATTGGTGAGCGAACCAATGTTGCAGGCTCGGCGCGGTTTAAAAAACTCATCGTCAATAATAATTACGAGAAAGCACTTTCTGTTGCGCGGCAACAAGTTGAAAGCGGCGCGCAAATCATTGACGTGAATATGGATGATGGGTTGATTGACGGGGTCGCTGCCATGACACGTTTCTTGCAGCTGATGGCAGGTGAGCCCGATATTTCCCGCGTGCCAGTCATGATTGATAGCTCCAAATGGGAAGTTCTTGAGGCAGGTTTGAAATGCGTTCAGGGCAAGGCCGTTGTCAATTCCATCTCGATGAAAGAGGGGGAAGAGGAATTCCTCGCCCATGCGCGGAAAGTTCGTGACCTTGGGGCGGCTACAGTTGTGATGGCCTTTGACGAAGAAGGCCAAGCCGAGACAGCGGATGATAAATTCCGGATTTGCGAGCGGGCCTATAATCTCCTCGTCAATGAAGTGAATTTCCCGCCTGAGGATATTATCTTTGACCCGAATATTTTCGCCGTTGCGACGGGGATTGAAGAACATAATGATTATGCGGTGGCCTTTTTTGAAGCCTGCAAACGTATCAAAGCTAACCTTCCCCATGCCCGTATTTCGGGCGGCCTCTCCAATGTGAGCTTTGCGTTTCGGGGGAATAACCCCGTGCGCGAAGCCATGCATTCCGTGTTTTTATATCACGCCATTCCGGCGGGTTTGGACATGGCGATTGTGAATGCAGGGCAGCTGACGATTTATGATGATATCCCAGATGAGCTGCGCGAGCGCGTCGAAGACGTCATCCTCAATCGCCGCCCGGATGCGACGGACCGCCTTCTTGATATCGCTGATAAATATCGCGGCGACGGGAAAGCCAAAGCGAAAGTCGTCAATGATGAATGGCGTAAGCTGAGCGTTGAAAAGCGCCTCGAACATGCGCTGGTGCGCGGCATTACCGACCATATTGTTGCCGACACGGAAGAAGCCCGCCTGAATGCTGAGCGCCCTTTGCACGTCATTGAAGGGCCATTGATGGACGGGATGAATGTCGTTGGGGATTTATTTGGCTCAGGGAAAATGTTCCTGCCACAGGTCGTGAAATCGGCGCGTGTGATGAAAGCCTCTGTTGCGCATTTGATGCCCTTTATGGAAGCGGAAAAAGAAGAGCTTGGGACAGCAGGCTCGTCCAATGGGAAAATCCTGATGGCGACTGTCAAAGGCGATGTGCATGATATCGGTAAGAATATTGTCGGCGTTGTTTTGCAATGTAACGGATATGATGTTGTTGATCTTGGCGTCATGGTGCCTTGCGACAAAATTCTCGATGCAGCGATTGAACATGATGTCGATATGATTGGTTTGTCAGGTCTTATCACGCCGAGCCTTGATGAGATGGTCTATGTCGGCAAAGAGATGCAGCGCCGCGGGATGGATATGCCGCTTTTGATTGGCGGGGCGACAACATCCAAAACCCATACGGCGGTGAAAATTGAACCCGCCTATGACGCTGGCGCAACTGTATATGTGACGGATGCCAGCCGCGCCGTTGGTGTTGTGGGGCAATTGCTGGGCGACTGCAAAGCAGAATATGCGGCTGGGCTGCGCGAGGAATATACAAAAGCGCGCGAAGCGCATCAGCGCGGTCAAACCGCAAAAGCCCGCCTGACCCTGAAAGAAGCCCGTGGTAATCCATGGACAACAGATTGGGAGAGCTACTCTCCGCCAAAGCCGAGTTTCCTCGGCACGAAAACGTTGACAGATTATCCATTGGAAAATCTGCGCGAGTTCATCGATTGGACGCCGTTTTTTGCAACATGGGAATTAAAGGGCCGCTATCCGGCAATTCTTGAAAATGAAATTTACGGTGAGGCCGCCCGCGATTTATTCCGTGATGCTAATGCAATGCTTGATCAAATGATTAGCGAGAAATGGGTCAATGCCAACGCTGTCTTTGGGTTCTGGCCAGCGCAGCAAAATGGGGATGATGTGAAGGTCTTCACAGATGAGAGCCGTTCGGAAACCCATGCGCATTTCCACGGGCTGCGGCAGCAAATTTCTAAAGGCTCTGCGAGTAAGCCAAATTATTCTATCTCGGATTTCTGCGGACCCGCCAATGATTATATCGGCGGCTTTGCTGTCACTGCGGGGCTGGGCGAAGAGGCGCAGTCAAAGCGGTTTGAAGACAGCGGTGATGATTATAATGCGATCTTATTTAAAGCGCTCTGCGACCGCCTTGCAGAAGCGTTTGCTGAACATTTGCATCAACGCGTACGGCGTGAGTTCTGGGGCTATGCTCCCGATGAGACGGCTTCAGGCGAGGATTTAATTGCGGAGAGATATGCCGGCATTCGCCCCGCACCCGGCTATCCCGCACAGCCGGACCATACGGAAAAAGCGACTTTGTTCCGACTATTAGATGCGACGGCCAAGACGGATATTGAGCTCACACAAAATTTTGCCATGCATCCCGCTAGCTCTGTTTCGGGATTATACTTCTCTCACCCAGATTCCGTTTATTTCGGCGTTGGCAAGATTGAGAAAGATCAAGTTGAAGATTACGCGCGCCGCAAAGATATGAGCGTGGACGATGTCGAGCGCTGGCTCGCGCCCATCCTTAATTATTAGACGGAGATATAAAAAAGCCCGCAATATTATGCGGGCTTTTCTGATTCTATTTCACGGCCAGATAGAGGGTTTGACCGCGTCGTTCAACGCGCAGCGCATAAGGGCCCTCGCTGCTATTGATGACATCTTCAAAATCATCAAGGTCATCGACATCTATTTTTCCAACCCGGCGAATGATATCTCCCCGGCGCAGTCCCGCACGAGAGGCGCGTGAGCCACGCTTAACACCGGCCACATAGACGCCTGCATCACCGCCGCGTAATTCCAATTCTGACGGGATGTTAGAAACTTCCGCGCCGTCGAAAACTTCAAGTGTGGTTTGTTCGTCGCTGTCAAAATCTGAGTCAGAATCAATCGTTTCAGACTCCACTTCGGGTGCGGCCTCGACGGTGATGCTAGTGGTTCTGCGTTTGCCATCACGTATATATGTGACGCTGGCTCTTTTACCGGGGCGCAATAGGCCGACGAGGTTTCGTAGGTCATTATTGTCTATGACCTCTTCTCCGTTAAATTCGATGATGACGTCTTCGTCTCGCAATCCGGCTTTTTCTGCAGGCGTATCTTCACCTACGGACGCGATGAAAGCGCCGTCAAGAGATTTTAGATCTAACGCTTCGCGCAAGGTCGGGGTCACGGGTTGAATACTCACACCAATACGTCCGCGGCTAACTTTGCCAGTATCTCGAAGCTGGCTCATGACGCTTTTGACGGTCACGATTGGGACCGCAAATCCAATGCCATTATTCGCGCCAGTTCGCGTTAAAATGGCTGTGTTAATACCAATAAGCTCGCCTTTGGAATTAATAAGCGCGCCGCCAGAATTACCCGGGTTAATCGAGGCGTCGGTTTGAATATAATTTGAATAATTATCACCAGAGCGTTGGTCGCGGCCGAGCGCGGAAATAATGCCCGAGGTGACCGTTGAAGACAGGCCAAAAGGATTGCCGACCGCGATAACATAATCTCCGACGCGGGCTTCTCCGGTTTTCGCCAGACGAATTTCGGTGAGGTCTCGTGTATCGACTTTGAGCAACGCTAAATCTGTTTGTGGGTCTGTGCCAATCAGTTCGGCTTCGACCTCGCGGCGATCTTCAAATGTCACGATGATTTCGTCCGCGTCTTTAATGACGTGTTCATTCGTTATGATAAGGCCTTCGCCTGCATCAAAGATAACGCCAGAGCCCAGGCCTTCACGGGGGCGGCTATTATTTGGGATGCGCCCGCCGAAAAAACGTTCAAACATTTCTTGTTCTGGGGACTTATCCGCATTGCTTGAGGATGTGCCTTGAACTGTGCGGATGGATACGACGGCAGGGGTCACGCGTTCTAAAAGCGGCGCCATGGTCAAAACGCCGCGTGCCGGGTCGACTGTCATGGCTTGTGAGCGTGTATTGACCTGTGCATCGGCGGTCGTTTGGAAAGCGAGAGGGGAGATGATCAGCGCAGTGGCAGCTGCGCCAAGGAGTAACATACGGTTCATTGTCGGGTCCTTTAATTGGCTGACGAATTCCTCTTTAATTTAGGTGGCTTTTGGGGTCATGCAATATGGCGGCGCAGAATCTGAACATGAATTAATCGTGACGGAAATGTAAGGTTAAGGGCTGGGCGTTTGCAAATTCTTCGAAACTGGGTGTTCTGGATCAAAGAAGCCGCAATATTCAAAGGCCTCAAGCCGTAATATTCCGATCGCGACTTCGCGTTTCCCTTGCTGACCGCCAATGCTAGCCGAAGGAGAAATCGAGTCATATTTAATTGCACCCGGTTTTTGTCCAATCTCGAACAGGTGATTTTCCACGCAAGTACAATCCTCAGGGGTCGCTCCCACTTCAATAATCCTCGCTGGGCAAGCTAAATTTTTGGCCTCCGCGCGCGTGACTTTATCTTTAGCCGAAGGGACGGCCTCAGGCACAGCCGCACAAGCGGCAAGGAGACTGGCAATGGTTATGCTAACGAGAACGCGATATTCCATCATGGATTTTGCCTGTTTAAATGGGCGAGTTAGTATTAATTTGGCCTAGAATTGCGCGGCGTGCAATGGAGAGCCGCATTTGTAAATTTGAAACAAACTACCTTGTGCGCCCTCTTTCATTTGGCTGTATCCTTGATTAAAAGAGCCTATGAAAAAACGCTTTTTCCTCCCGCTCGTAATTCTTCTCGCCAGCTGCGCGCCGCAATCAAAAGATGGCAGCGCGCCTTCAAATCCCTTAGCCGGCTTTGAATTGCGTGAGGGGTTTATTGATATTCATGTTGACGAAAATACAAATCGTGTCTTCGCGCGTCTTCCCGAACCAGACGAAACTGGCGTTAGCTTGCGCCTCATTCATTCCGCGCGTTTGACGGCCGGACTAGGCTCCAACCCTGTTGGGCTAGACAGAGGCTGGGGTGAGGGCGGCCGCATTATCACCTTCCGCCAAATGGGTGATAAAGTCATTATAGAAGAAGAAAATCAACGTTACAGGGCCAGTGCGGATAACCCGCTCGAAGCCCGCGCGGTGAAAGAAAGCTTTGCGCGTTCATTTCTCGCCGCACTCCCTATTATCGAAGAAGGTAAAGGGACGCTGGTCGATATGACCGCTTTTTTGACATCCGATAGTTTGGGCCTCGTACAATATTTAAAAGATGCCGATCAAGGCAGTTTTAAGGTCGCGAAAGACAGAACTTTTGTGGATACGAAAAAGGCCTATGCTTTTCCTGACAATGTGGAAATTGATGTCTTCTTTACCCTAAGCTCTTCTGATGCGGGTCAAGAAGTCGCCACGACGGCCGCCAATGGCAAAGATGCAACTCTCATCCAGCATCATAGTTTTGTACGTTTGCCAGAAGCGGGATTCGAACCGCTCATTTCTGATCCGCGCGCAGGCGTGATTGAACAGACCCATTATAATTATTCTGCGCCATTGTCTGCGAATATAGAAACGCGCTTTGCGCGGCGTTACCGTTTGGAGCGGGACGCGGACGGCAATGTCGTCAAGCCCATTATCTTTTATATTGACAGCGGCGCGCCCGAACCTATTCGCTCTGCACTGGTTGATGGTGCGCGCTGGTGGGAAGAGGCTTTTGAAGCTGCAGGCTGGGAAGGCGCTTACCGCGTCGAGATTTTACCCGAGGACGCGCATCCACTCGATATTCGCTATAATACGGTGCAATGGGTGCACCGCCAAACACGCGGCTGGTCTTATGGCGGCGGCGTCTCTGACCCACGCACAGGCGAAATGCTAAAAGGCCATGTGAACCTTGGCAGCTTGCGTGTGCGGCAAGACCGTATGATTTTTGAAGGTCTTCTTGGTGCGGGCAAGACAGATAGCGGCGATGCCGATGATCCCGTGCAATTGGCGTTGGCGCGTATTCGCCAGCTCTCCGCCCATGAGGTCGGACATGCGCTCGGCTTTGCTCATAATTTTGCCGGAAGTTCTGACGATAAATCTACGGTCATGGATTATCCTGCGCCGGATGTTCGACTCATCGACGGAAAACTCGATGTATCTAAGGCTTATGGCGTGGGCATTGGAGAATGGGATAAGGTCAGTGCGGCTTGGCTCTATGGGAATTTATCACCAGAGGACAAAGAAACGCTTTTACAAACGGCGCAGTCCAACAGCCTGACCTTTGTCGCAGATCTTGACGCGCGGAGTTCTGGCACGGCGCATCCTGATGCGAGTGTTTGGGATAATGGGTCTGACCCCATTGCGAGCCTCAAAAATGTGATGGCCGTGCGGGCTTTTGCCCTAGAGCGCTTTGGGCCAGATAATTTACCCGAAGGCCGCCCGCAATCTGATTTGAATGCCGCGCTTGTGCCGATTTATCTCTATCATCGCTTCCAGACAGCGGCGACGGCGAAGCTCATTGGCGGTATGTCTTTTACTTATGGCGAGGATGCTGGCCCCGGGCAGATTGTCCCGCCAGCTCGCCAGCGCGCTGCACTAGGTGCCGTATTAGATACAATCGACCCAAAGGCGCTTGATTTGTCTGATGAGGTCCTATCCCATCTCACCCCGCGTCTTGGCTCTTGGAGCTTTGCCGATAATGACCGTGAGCTGTTCCGTAAGACCGCCTATCCTGCGTTTGATACGATTAGCGCGGCAGAGACGGCGGCTGATCTGACATTTGATGTGCTGTTACATCCACAGCGCGCGGCACGTTTGACGGAATTCCATCGCCGCGATTCGAAGAATCCGTCATTTGAATTTGTATTGTCGCAAACAACAAAACGTGTGATGTCTGCATCTCCGCGCGGACGAACAGGTGAAATCGCTTTTGCTATACAGGCGCGTTATGCCTTTGCTTTGATGGAGCTAGCGGGAAGTGACAGCGGCCCTGCCGTCAAGGCAGCGGCTGTTGGTGAATTAAATGATATTGAGGCGGTTTTGGGCAGACGTGCAAATTCGAAAAACGACTGGTTGCTAGGTCGTATCGCGGCTTTCCGGTCGCGCTCGGCGCCAGATGCAAATCCGGTTACGCCTGCAAAAGCTCTACCGCCCGGTAGCCCGATCGGGTCCGAGTGATGGCGCGTCATAAAGGAGGATGCCATTGCGGCGCTGTACAGTTCGAGTTTGAGGCTGCGGCCAAAGTTGATATCACGGATTGCAATTGTTCGATGTGCAATATGACAGGTCATGAACATGTTTTTGTCCCGAAAGCGGATTTGCGTTTTCTCTCAGGGGAGGGCTCGCTGACGGAATATCGATTTAATACAGGTCAAGCCGTGCATATGTTCTGTAAGACCTGCGGCATAAAACCGCTCTATCGCCCGCGCAGTCATCCAGAGATGTGGAGCGTGAACTTGCGCTGCGTCGAAGACGGAACACTGACCATTGGCAAACGTATCGCCTTTGACGGGAAAAATTGGGAGAGGAATATCGCTGCATTGAAGGAACAAACTTGAGACAGTGCATTGCAGTTTATACCGCCAAACCCTAACCCCCACTTATGACGAATAGTTTCCAACCTTTGTCTGGTCTTGGCCAAATTGCCGATCAGTATGAAGCCGTGTTTTGCGATATATGGGGCGTTATCCATAATGGCCGTGAAGCCTATTATGAAGCTTGTGACGCTCTTGAGCGGTTCCGCGAACATGCGCCCGTTGTTCTGATTACGAATATTCCAACTCCCAGTATTGGCGTACCGGATAGTTTTCGGCGAATAGGTGTGCCGGGCGAATTTTACGACGCCATTGTAACCTCGGGTGATGCGGTGATTGATTCGCTCGCGCGCCGCGCGCCGGGGCCCGCCTTTAAGATTGGTCCCGAGCGTGATGATCCGCTTTACGCGGGGCTTGAGCTGAACTTCACGGATTTGGACAGTGCCGCCTTTATATCCTGTACGGGGATGTATGATGATAATGAACATCCTGATGATTACGCGGATTTGCTCGGCCAGGCTCGCGAACGAAATCTACCGATGATATGTGCTAATCCAGATATGAAGGTCAAATTAGGAGATAAAGTCATTTGGTGCGGCGGCAAGCTCGCGAAAAACTATGAAGATATGGGCGGTGAGGTTATCTATGGGGGTAAGCCGCATGCGCCCATTTACCGTCTCTGCCGCGCATGGTTGGACGAGCTGATGGGCCATGTCCCTGCGCCAGAGAAAATTCTCTGTATTGGCGATAATATCTTCACGGACCTTGTCGGCGCGCAGCGTGAGGGGATGGACTGCCTTTTCATCCAAGACGGTCTGCATGGCGCCACTGAACATAAGTTCAAAACCCTCATGACCCAGCACGGTATCACGGCCAGATATATTGCGCCTAAACTATCTTGGTAAGCGCTTACTATAGATTGTATGCACGCAGACCCCTAAATTTGCCATAGAAAGCGCTGTCTTACCCTGCTAAGGCGAACCTCATGACTGGCAACATCAAATATTTTCTCGAAGACCTTGAGGTCGGAATGACGGCGAAGACTCAGGCGGTCATCACTGAGAATATGATCGATACCTTCGCTGATATCACGGGTGATCATAACCCTATACATATTGATGAGACGGCGGCGAAAGCAGCTGGTTTTGAAGGCCGAATTGCCCATGGGGCCTTGTCAGCGAGCTTTATTTCAGCTGTTTTAGGGAATGATTTGCCTGGTCCCGGCGCTGTCTTTGTGGAGCTTAACCTTCGTTTTCGTAAACCCGCTTTAATCGGGGATGAAATCACGGCGATAGCGGAGGTCGTAGAAATCAATGAGCGCACGGGCCGCGTTAAAATGCGGTGCCATTGCGAAGTTGATGGGAAGAAAATTTGCCGCGGCGATGCTGGTGTCTTCGTGCAGAAGCGGCCAACTAAAGATTAAGCCGCGTGAAAACGCTGCAAACCTATTCAAATCTCACTAGAGCCGATAAAGGCGCCGTTATCGCGCTTGGAAATTTCGATGGTCTGCACCGCGGGCATCAGGCCGTTATCGCGCGGGCTCAGCTCATCGCCGATGAGATTGACGCCCCGCTTGGCATTGGTCTGTTTCGGCCCCATCCTTACCGCTTTTTCAAACCAGAAGCGCCGCCCTTTCGCTTGATGAGCCCCCGTATTCGCGCGCAAGTCATGGCCGAATTAGGCGTAAAATTCCTCTATGAAATTCCATTCGACGAGGCCTTGCGTGATATGGATGACACCCAATTTGTTGAGCAGGTTCTGTATCAAGGGCTTGGTATCCGCCATGTCATTGTCGGTGAAGATTATGGCTTTGGCAAAAATAGATGCGGCAATGTTGAAAGCCTGACGCGGCTTTGCGAGGAGCGCGGGATTGGCGTCACGGCGATTGCCCCTGTCGGCCTGCATAAATTATATGGCAAATATGGTTCGACCGAAATTCGTAAGGCTTTGCAGGACGGAGATGTATTTCACGCTCAGCATATGTTGTCGCGTCCGTGGATTGTCGACGGTGTTGTGCAGCAAGGGCAGCAACGGGGCCGGACCATAAATTTTCCGACGGCTAACCTAGAATTTGGAGACCTTGTTCGTCCAAAATTCGGGGTTTATGTTGTCGAAGTCTTAATTGAGGGTGAGACGATATGGAGGCCCGCTGTTGCCAATACAGGAAGCCGTCCTACTGTGGACGGCGAAGCTGCGCGATTGGAAGTACATCTCCTCGATTTCGACCGGGACCTTTATGGCCAACATATTGACGTCCGCTTTCGTAGCTACATCCGTGCAGAGAAAAAATTTGAAAACTTTGAGGCGCTTAAAGAACAAATTCAGAAGGATGCAGATGGCGCTCGCGCCATTTTAGGTGCATCCAAAGAGTCATAGAAGCAATTGTTTTACCTGCCTATTTTCTGGTATTTGTTATATAATTAAGTTCTCTTTAGCTTATTCTTGTTAAGTTCATCAAACTTGATTCACGCAGGCGCGCGATAGAGAGACTTTTTCATGTTAGATACTGAATTAGAAGACATTCTAACGGTTTTGGCTGTTGGCGTTTATGCGGATAAGCGAATTTTCGCTAGCGAGATTCAGGCCTTTACGCGGTCTGTTTCCGGTGTCGCCTTATCGCGGCGTGAAAACTCGACGGTGACTGGCGCGCAAGCCCTCTTATGGTTCGAGATGAATAAAGATGAAATTCGCGATAAATTTGAGGGACCACGGCCAGAATTTGATGCTTGGATTATCCCAATCTTAGAACGCGTTTCTGAACATGGAAATATCGACGAGCTTATAGGTATTCTCGATATTATTTCTGTGGCTGACGACGAGTTTCACATTAGTGAAAAAGCATTCATTGTATTGGTGCAAAAAATTTGGGGACTAAACTGAGCCACTTATTCTTAGAAAAGATCAGCCCCGTTTATTTGTCTTTGTAAATAATTCCGCCCTTCATAACGAAATCCACATCCATAAGCTCAGAGATATTGTCGCGAGGGTCGCCGTCCACGCCTATGAGGTCGGCATATTTTCCAGCTTCCAATGTGCCAATAACATGATCAAGTTCGATATGTTTTGACGCCACAACGGTTGCCGCGCGAATAGCTTCTGTTTCAGACATGCCAGCTTGAACCATATATTCAAATTCTTTGGCATTGCCGCCATGTTTGCTCACGCCTGTATCCGTACCAAAGGCAATGGTCACGCCGTTTTTATAGGCGAGGGATAACATATCGAGCATTCTAGGGCCGACATCCTGGGCCTTTTTATAGCTGGCAGGCGGAAGGAAATCCCACTCCTTGACGGTCATGCCCGCGAGGACGGTCGGGACCAGAACGGCATCATTTTCTTTAAACAGCCGCGTTGTTTCTGCATCCATAAATGTGCCGTGTTCAATGGATTTTACGCCGGCTCTCAGCGCTGCATCAATGCCATCTTTGCCGTGGGCATGGGCGGTGACCTTGCGGCCCATAGAGGCAGCCGCGTCGACAATGGCGGATAGCTCGTCATCTGTCATTTGCTGGCCTGTGCCTGCATTTGTGTTGGAAAGCACGCCGCCTGTTGAGGCGATTTTGATCAGGTCCGCGCCGTTCTTAATCGCAAGCCGTGTCGCGCGGCGGCAATCATCTGCGCCGTCGCAATTCGTTGGTTCCTGGAAGTGCTCCAAAATATCAGCGCGGTATCCGTTTAACTCGCCGTGTCCGCCTGTGATGCTGACATTGCCAGAGGCGCGAATATGAGGTCCGGGCACTTTGCCCGCTTTGATAGCGCGAGATAGCGCTTTAATTTCTGGCGGCCCGCCAACATCCTGCACGGCCGTAAAGCCGGCCATAAGGGTTTTCTTTGCATTATGAGCGGCGTCATAAGCGACGTCTCCGGGTTCTTTGGTAAAGGTTTCTAAGCGCCCATTTGGGTTCCACTCGCCGCGCAAATGCACATGACTATCGATGAGACCTGGCAGATAAAACATATCCGTGCCGTCAATGATTGTCGCGTCATCATCTTCAATAAACCCAGATTCCACGCCCACAATTTTTCCGTCATGGATAATGATGGTGTGGTCTTTTTTTACGCCCTCTCCTGGAACGGCCATGACATGACCAGCATGGATAAGCGTATAATCGGAGTAATCTGCCTCACTATCATCGGCAAAAGCCGCAAATCCGACGCCAAAAGCGCCAATAGCTAATGATGAGAAAAGGGCAGTGGTTAGGAGCGTTTTATAAGTCATCCGACTTATTAACACATTGTTAATCAGTTGGAAGCGAGTTCCCCCAAAAGGCGAAACACCTTTTTTTAACTATATTTTCTGACTTCTAGGCGTTTTTCAATGCATGATGCGCGATATCCGTGCGGAATTGCTTTTGGGACCACTTCACGTCTTCAACCGCAGCATAGGCTTTATCAACCGCCTCTTTCAGCGTTTCGCCAGAGGCCGTGACATTGAGAACCCGTCCGCCATTAGCTTTTAATTTTCCGCAATTGGTCCCGCGGCGTGTGCCTGCATGGAAGACAACAACGCCTTCTTTTTCATTGGCGTCTTCAACTCCGTTGATGATGGTGCCCTTTTTATATTTTCCGGGATAGCCTTTAGCAGCGAGTACAACATTGGCAACGGGCTCTTCAAACCAAGCTGGCGCTTCGAGTTTGTCCAGCTCTCCTGCTTCGGCGGCAAGCAAAATCGGGAGGAGGTCAGATTGCAGACGCCGCATGACGACTTGGCATTCTGGATCGCCAAAGCGGGCATTATATTCGATGAGCTTTGGGCCATCTTCCGTTATCATCAAACCGGCGAATAGTACGCCTTTAAAGGGATGACCGTCTTTCGCCATACCGTAAATTGTTGGGTGGATGATTTTTTCCATGACTGTCGCCATGATGTCATCTGTGAAAACAGGGGCTGGGGAATAGGCCCCCATACCGCCAGTGTTCGGACCTTTATCGCCGTCAAAAGCGCGCTTGTGGTCCTGCGCCGCAATCAACGGAAGGGCGGTTTTACCGTCAGAAATGGCAAAAAAGCTGGCTTCTTGCCCGTGCATAAATTCCTCGATGAGGACAGTTTTAGACGCGTCGCCAAATTTGCCTGAGAAAAATTCTTTTAGTTCCGTTTCCGCTGCCTTGAGCGTTTCGGGAATCACAACGCCTTTGCCCGCCGCTAAACCATCGGCTTTTAAGACATAAGGCGGCTTCATCGTTTTCAAAAAGGCCTTGGCGTCTTTAATATCTGTAAAAACGCCATAGGCAGCCGTTGGAATTTTATATTTATCGCAGAGCGCTTTGGTGAAGGCTTTGGAGGATTCCAACTGGGCAGCCGCTTGGATTGGACCGAAGGATTTTACGCCCATTTCATTTAAGGCATCTACAATTCCCATCGCCAAAGGCTGCTCTGGACCCACAACGACAAAATCATAGTTTTCACGCTGAATAAGCGCGATGAGGCCAATCATGTCATCGGCTTTGACATCTACAATATCCGCGACTTCTGCGATGCCCGCATTTCCGGGCGCGCAATGCAATGTCACTACCAGAGGCGACTGCACTAATTTCCAAGCCAGCGCATGTTCACGTCCGCCAGACCCAATAAGAAGTAGTTTCATGTTAAATCTCGTAAAACTCTAAGGAAGTTGCCGCCTCATATGCGCACAGAGCGTGCACCGCAATCGGCGAAGGACATTTCATTCACATTTTCGTTTACAGTGCCTGCTGAATTGCGGCTTGTGACACGCCGCGCACAGGATTAAAGCCCCTCCCATGTCAGGACCATCCGCTTCAAACCCGCAGACCATATCCTCCAAGGCACAGATGATAGACCATCTAGCCTCGGGTTCTAAACCCAAAGCCGATTGGCGAATCGGGACGGAGCATGAAAAAATCGGGTTTTGCAACGCTAAGAAACTGCCTTTGCCCTATGATGGACCCTGTTCCATTAAAGCTATGCTGGAAGGCCTGCAGAGATTTGATTGGGCCCCCGTTACTGAGGGCGGCAATTTGATTGCTTTAAAACGAGATGGCGCTTCTGTGTCACTTGAACCCGGCGGGCAGTTAGAACTCTCTGGCGCGCCATTGGAAAATATCCATCAGACTTGCGGAGAAGTTTCTCGGCATTTGCGTGAGGTGCGCGAAGTCGCCGATGAAATCGGAGCCGGCTTTCTCTCACTCGGGTTTAGGCCAGATACAAAATTGGAAGATGTTCCGATTATGCCCAAAGGTCGATATAAAATCATGCGCGACTATATGCAAAAGGTCGGCACGATGGGCCGAGAAATGATGTTCCGAACCTGCACGGTCCAAGCCAATTTAGACTTTGGCTCTGAAGCGGATATGGTGAAGAAATTCCGCGTAAGCCTTGCCTTACAACCCATCGGGACGGCGCTATTTGCAAATTCGCCTTTTACCGAAGGAAAGCTCAACGGCTATAAATCTTTCCGCTCCCGCATTTGGATGGATACGGATGCAGATAGAACGGGCATGCTACCCTTTGTCTTTGAAGAAGGATTTGGGTTTGAGCAATATGTCGATTATGCGCTGACTGTCCCCATGTATTTCGTCTACCGCAATGGCGAGTATCTCAATGCGGCGGGTAAGGATTTTCGTAAATTCCTAAGCGGGGATTTGGGTGTTGTGCCGGGACAAACGGCAACGATGCAAGATTTTGAAGATCACCTCTCGACGATTTTCCCAGAGGTGCGTCTCAAGACATTCTTGGAAATGCGCGGATGCGATACAGGCCATTGGGATGAGCTATGCGCCATGCCCGCCTTTTGGACGGGGCTACTTTATGACAGCTCTGCACTCGATGCGGCGTGGGATATGGTCAAAGACTGGAGCGCAGAGGAACGCCAAAGCTTACGTGCCTCAGTTCCGGCCTCCGGATTACAAACGAAATTCCGCGGCGGCACCGTCAATGATCTGGCGAAACAAGCTTTGGAAATTTCCCGCGCCGGTTTGAATGCCCGCGCAAAAATCAATGCGCATGGCGAGAATGAGACGGTCTTCTTACAAGAGTTAGACTCCAAAGTGGCATCGGGCCAGTCTAGTGCTGACCGTCTTATCACAAAATTTAATCGTGAATGGGCCGGTGATATTATGCGGGCCTATACGGATTGCATTTACTAAAAAGTGCGCCCGTTAGAATGTATCGGTAATTTCCAGTGAAAACCGCTGCCCGCGTTGCCGCCGTGTGAGCTCGCGTTGAATTAGATCACCATTTCGCGTTTCGTCGAAAATAAATCTCTCGCGCCGCAGTTCAAAATCTAGAATATTTTGAAGCGTGACTGTCCATTGCATCCCAAATAGGTCTTTATGAATGATTGAGGCCTCCAATTGGGGTCGCCTGAAGATGTTATCCGTAATCTCATCAATCCGAAATATGTCGGCATCTCTGTTTTGCTCAATTTCGGTTTCTATTGCGAAGGGTGTGCCTTCAATGTCCCAGCGGCCTTCAAGGCTATATCGCCAGAGCCGTCCTTGGCTGATATTACGGTCATCAAACGTCACAACATCTTCGATTGAACTATTCTCAATAGCTCCTTCTGCCGTGAGACGTAGGCCATTCAGAACCTCATCCAAAACCCAGGTTAGATTGGTTGTAATTCCGTAAACTTCAGCGTTCGTATCTAAATTTCCAGGGCCTTGGTTGAGCGTGCCATCAGCTTCGATAAAGGGAATTTGTTCGATTGGGTCTTCGATGATGTTGTAAAAGAGTGTGGCGCGGCCTGACAATCCTGTCGGATTTTGCTTTTCTAACTCTAGTTCCGCTTCCCAGCTTTGCTCGGGGAAAATCTGGTCATTGCCTTGTGTCGCTGTGCCTTCCGTCAAACCCACAGTCGAAACAAAAGTGCCGAAATCCAATTGGCCAACCGTGCGCTCGATTTGCCCCCTAACCGTCCAGCTATCATCCAATTTATGCGAGGCACTTATCAGGCCTTTTGGGCGGAAGAAATTCAGCGCGTCTTGGGTAGATGTCGGGACATCAATTTCCGAATATTCCGCGCCAAGGGAAACTTGAAGATTAGTCTTATCGCTCAGGGCCCAACTCCGAGAGAGATTGCCTTGGATACGGGTTTCATCCACTTCGACAAAATCTTCGGGGTCTGTATCGCCGTCCACAGTGAGTTGGGTGATAGAGTCTAACGTATTTAATGCGCCTTCGATTGAGGCTGTCCAATCCGATGTTTCGCCTGTTTGCCAGCTATATTCTGCACGGCCAATATATTCTCGTTCCTCATCCTCACGTAGAAAAACCGAGAGGGATTGACCGGGTTCACCGTCATCGAAAAGAAAACGGCTCGTAAAGTCGAAATTGACACCCCTGTGCAGGGCGATGAATTTTAGCTGGCCATTGCGTCCGATGAGAGGGGCGCTCAGACTATAATCACCGCCGATTTCATAGCTGTCGCGGTCACTGCCATTTCTGGCTTCGGAGGCTCCAGAAAAAATTGGGTCCGTTTGATCATCAAAGGTCTCAAAGACATTGATATTTGTATTTTGACGTGTGCCGGATAGGTTTAAATTGGCGATATGCCCATTATTGCGCTCCAGGGTGAGATTGAGATTGGCGCGTGGGCGCTGGGTGTTAAAGCCTGTTTTTTCTTCGCGGTCCTGTAGAACAGTCCCGGCGCTGTCAAAAAAAGTCTCCTCGCCATCCTCGGTGAAGAGAAATTGTCCGAAATTTAACTCACCGACGACTTCGAGATTTCCGCGTTTGCCTGAAAAATTGACTTTTCCGTCGCCTAATTGCGGCTGGGAGCCTTTTTCAAATCTGAGCGCATATTCCCAACTTCCTGAAAGCTCTCCGGTATCCGCGAATATATTGGCGACCTGACCTGATAGACCGGGGATATCCAGCGATGCCCCGTCCACGATTTCTATTCGTGTGACATTATTGGCGGGAATACGCCCGAGGATTTGATTGGCGCCTGAAGATTTTGAGGAGGGGCGGCGGCCATTAATCAGAATATTCAAAGACGCTTCGCCAAACCCCCGTGCGCCGCCTTCATTGCCGCGAATCTCAAACCCCGGCAGGCGCGCGACCATATCTGCGGCCGTTTGAGGCGCGAATTGGGTGAAATAATCAGGTCCAAAGACTTGAGCTTTACTGTCAGAAT
>CAZNXP010000008.1:0-19097 GCA_964576955.1 uncultured Algimonas sp. | reverse complement strand
CGAGAACGCCAAGCTGAACGCGAAGCTGCCGCAGAGCGTGAGGCTGAATTACAAGCCTTGACCATTGACCGTCAACGCGCCCTCAACCGAGCTTTAATTATATTATCCCTCTTGCTCGGCGGTGCGGCCATTGCGTCGTTCCTCTTTATGAAATTTCGGATGCGTATTGTCGGCGAGCTTGAGGAAAAAACCATCGAAGCGGCCTCTGCCCAAAAACTCAAGACAGAATTTTTGGGGATGATTTCCCATGAATTACGCACGCCGCTTAATGGCATCATCGGCATTTCTGACTTCCTTGCCCATTATCATGAAGACCCCGATATTCGGAATAAGACGGGGATTGTTTTAAAAAGCGGGCAAGATCTTTTATCTGTCGTGGAATCGCTTACCGATATGGCGCGGCTCGATGCGGGTCAGCTCATGCTCGTTCCGCATGATGCGGATTTATCTGTCTCTCTCGCCGCTGTGCCGGAGCCTTGGGCTGAACCTGCGCAAGAAAAAGGCCTAGCCTTCACCCATTTTGTCGACCCCGCCATCACCGAGCATCACATCGATGAAGAGCGATTATTGCAATGTCTGAATATACTTCTGTCCAATGCTATTCGCTTTACAAAGGCGGGGCGTGTGCATCTTCATATCACTGCTGATAAATCGTCTGAAAATGAGATCATTGGCCTGACCGCTATTGTAGCGGATACGGGTCAGGGAATGAGCGAACTCGTGCAATCACGTCTATTCACGCCCTTTATGCAAGCGGATACGAGCTTAAAGCGCACCCATATGGGAACAGGGCTAAGTCTGGCAATTGCTTATGGTCTGGCCGAGAGAATGAATGGCACATTGAGTGTCTTTACCCGCGAAACCCGCGGTTCAGAATTTAAACTTCAAATTCCGCTCGCGGCCGCCAAAGGTGACCAACAAGCTGAAAAAATTCAGCCGAGTTTAATCGCTCCAAGTCTGGAGAGGGCTACGGAGCGCGTTGATGATCTCGCTGAGGTTATTGCCGCCGTTGATGCGCGAGCTGAGCAAGAGACTGCCGTCTCGGATGCGCCTGCCCTAGAGACAGCCAGCGCACCTCAAACTGAGCTGATTGATCTTATGCAGCCCCGTGCTGGGCAGCCCGCCTTGCATGAACATGTCTCGGCCGATGTTCCGTCTTTCGGCGCGGAAGACCGGCGCATTCTTGTCGTTGATAATCATGAGCCTGAACGTAGGCAGGTGGCGTCGATCCTAAATTTACACGGCCATATTTGCAGCGAAGCCGCAGATAGTTTTGCGGCGTTAGATCTATTGGAGCAAATGGCTTTTGATGTGATTATTTTAGATATTCACCTGACGCCTATAGATGGCGCGGAAGTTTTGCGGCGTATTCGAAAGTCTGGGCGCGCCTATGCAAATATTCCTGCTGTTGTGATAACCGCCAATGACGCTGTGGGCAGCACGGCGGAATGTATGAGTGCAGGTGCCGATCTTTTCCTGACAAAGCCTGTTCGCAAAGAAGAGCTTTTGCAGACCATCAACTTTCTTCAATTCGAGGTCCCGCGTTCTGGCGTGAAGTCCGCCGCCTCCTAGTCACCTCATAATCGGTCTCTCACCAGCTTCCACCACCACCACCACCGCCGCCGCCGCCAGAGAAACCCCCGCCTCCTGAAAAACCTCCGCCTGAAGAAGACCCGCCGCTACTGGTTTGCACAGGCCTCGCCGAGGCCACGCCTGAGGAGAGCGCTTTGACCATGTCGCGGTTCATCCCGCCAATCCCGCTGCGGGTATAACCGCCGCCGCGGTAGCTATTATAATAGCTTGGCCGATAATTTTCTGCGGCCACTGGTAGGGTGTTCTCAAAATGCTCGGTCCAAGGCTCTTCTACATCTAAGGCTACGGCATAGGGCAAGAACGCCTCATAGCGTTCCTGCGTCATGGCCGGCACGCGGTCTGAGCCGATTTCGGCGGAATTTAATCGCAGTTTTTCGGCTGTCTCCAAATACAGCTTAAACCCTTCAATTTCCGATGTGAGTTTTGCTCCTTTTTTAGTTGGTGCGGGCATTAAAAAGAGAAACAGGAGATTGATCGCGATTAACCCTGCGACGAGCCCCCAGAAAAACCCGGAGCTCGGCGTTAGAAATAATCCAAAAACGGCCATAAACCCGGCGACGGTTAGCCCCACCCCGACAAAAATATAAAACCCATTTCGCTTGTGATAAGGGCCAGAATAAAGCGATTGTAAATGTTGCCTGAAACTAAGGGTCGCGTGATGAAACCGTCGGTTCGGCTTATTCTTTCTCAAGATAATTTCAGGCTTAGAGGAATTGAACAGGGCTGCAAAAAGCAGATTTTCTTCGGGGTTGAGCGGCGTATTTTTATACTCTTGCGGCGGCATTTTTGTCAGCACTGTTTCTTTTTTAGTGACGTCAATTTTCAATCGGCTTTTTATGGCTAGGCTCAAAAGCGTGGAGATGAGAGCCTCATCTCCATTGGAGCCTTTGTCTAAAATCCATTTTGCCGCCGCGGCGGAATATCCTTTCGGCGCTTCATAACGCGCAAAGACGGGCGGCTTTATGGGGTCGCGTCCGGCCTTTGACCAGCTTAGAAAATAAAAGGCTGACACGGCCAGAGATAAAAGGCTCAAGCCCAATATTGCGCCATTGGCGCGCCACCATTTGGCTTGACGTTGCGCGGCGGAGGGGGCGTTGAAAACGCCTTTTTCTACACCGATAGAGACTGTTACGGCTTCGCGCGGGGCTAAGGGCCTATTGGCAGAAAATTCAATTATATTGCCATTAGCTTTGATAGTTACATCATTGTCTGTTCGGCCGTAAATGCCGCTATAGGCTGCGGCTTGCTTGGCGCTGGCGCCTTCTGGCAAGATGATACGGCCTGTGAGGGATTGGACAGGCATGTTCCAATACTCACCCCAGACATTCCATCTCAGCTCGTCTAAATCATCATAGCGAATGAGCCAGTCTTTGGAGCTGTATTCTAACACATAGCGCTGCACGCCGTCTTCTAGGAAGACATCTGCGCGCCCAAGCCGCCAGAGGGCCGTGCCGTCATTGCTTTGTCGCGAGACGCTTTCTCGCTGCCCGTTTCGGGTAGCGAGGGTGAGCGTATAGGCCTTGCGATAGGTGACATTGCCTTCTCGAACTTTGGTGGGAAGTTCCTTAAAAATCCCGCGTTTTGTCACGCCTCGGGGCTTTACATAATCAAGCTCTTCGCGGATTTTCAAATCACCTGCTTTGTCAATGCGGACCGTGATATCGGCGCGGGCAATATATTCGCCCCTTTGGGATTGGGCGGTGGCGGTGCTGCCTAAGATCCAAAAACATAGGGCAATTAAAAGCGTCCAAAACCTCGCTGCGCGCATTAGTCGAAACTCACATCAGGCGCGGCGCGGTCAGCGGGTTCAATTTCGAAAAAGGGCTGGGCCCGAAACCCAAAGGGCCCCGCAACAAAATTCGACGGCACGCTTTTGACCTTAATGTTGAGCTCCCGCACGGCCCCATTGTAAAAGCGGCGCGCCATTTCAATTTTATCTTCAGTGTCCGTCAGCTCCTCTTGCAAATCCAGAAAGTTCTCATTGGATTTCAGCTCGGGATAATCTTCTTTTAAGGCGAGTAGGCGAGGCGTTTGGGCCGCGACATTATATTCCGCCGCCCCGCGCTTCCCAACATTTCCGCCCGCTGAAAGCGCGGCATTGCGCGCCGCAATCACGTCTTGAAAGACGCTGCGTTCATGCGCGGCATAGCCTTTGACGACATCAACGAGCCGAGGGATTAAATCAGAGCGCCGTTTGAGCTGCACTTCAATATCGGACCAGCCATTTTCGACTAACGTGCGCTTTTCGACGAGCTTATTATATATCAGAACAATCCCGACGATTAGCGCGGCGAGAACAATAAGAATAATGATGAGACCAGACATATATCTGGCATAATGCGAGACGGCTAAGCTTTGCAACCCTTTCGGCGATAGGCCTGCCGAATGGCGAGCCGTTCGTCGCGTAATTTTGTGTCGTCGCGCGTCCGAGGACGTCCTGCCCAAGGTGAGCCCGATACATGCTCAAGCTCTTCAAAATTCCGCTGGGTATAGCTATCGCGGGCTTGGGCGGTGGCGATATTTTGCGCACTGATAAGGCCGCGTAAATCGGCGCATTCTGATTGTAGATAATCCTCAGGGGAGGCTGTTGCGCAAGCCGCCAAAAGCGCTGCGCCGCCGAAGCCAAGATAGAGAGACACAAGAGTTTTCATCATAAGGCTTTTAGAAAGTCTTTTACTCGGCTAGGTCAAGTTAAGAGCTGGCAGGAGAGCGTCTTGAAAAGAACTATTTTAATCACGGGGGCTTCGGCGGGATTGGGCGCGGCTTTAGCGCGTGAATATGCGCAGCGCGGCTGGAACCTCGTTTTAGTGGCGCGCAGAGAAGCGCGTTTGCAAGCGCTCGCAGCAGAGTTAAATCAAGCGCACGGCACGCAAAGCCAAGTCATCGCCGCCGACCTCTTTTCCGAAACAGCTGTGCCAGATTTAATGCAGGCCTTAAAGGGCGTGCAAATTGATGGGCTGATCAATAATGCGGGCTATGGTCACCCAGGCAAATTTTTGGCCAGCGCGTGGGAAGATCACCGTAAGTTCAATCACCTTATGAGCGTCGTGCCGGTTGAGCTGACCCGCGCGCTACTGCCGGGGATGGTTGAGCGGGATTTCGGACGTATCATGCAAGTGGCCAGCTTAGCGGGCCATATGCCAGGCTCGCGCGGCCATACGCTCTATGCCGCTGTAAAATCATATCTCATCAAGTTCTCCGAAAGCTTGAATGCTGAATTACGAGGAACAGGCGTTCATGTCTCTGCGCTGTGCCCCGGGTTTGTTTTGACTGAATTCCATGATGTGAACGGAACGCGGGAAGGCATAAATAGCCTGCCGGGTTTCATGGTCATGGATGCTGATATATGCGCGCGGCTCGCGGTTGATGCGCTAGAGGCCAATAAAGCTGTCTTTATCTCGGGCAGCGTTAACCGCTTCCTCGCGCGGCTGAACCGCTGGATGCCTTGGCTGGGCCGCAAAGTTATGAGCTCTGGGTCAAGTAAATATAGAAAGACTAATTAATGCCTAGGATTAAAAGCGACCCGCGCTGTTTTGTTGCGCTCGACCTGTCCAGTGTTGCTGAGGCCGACGCCATGGTTGAGCGGCTGGGCGATGCGGTCGACAGCTATAAAATTGGACTACAGCTTCTGCCCATTGGCGGCGTTGAATTTGGCCAGCGCTTGAAGGCTATGGGCAAGAATGTCTTCTATGATTTCAAATTCCACGATATTGGCGCGACGGTGGAAAAGGCCACGCGCTCAATAGCCAGCCTGCAGGCGGATTTATTGACGGTCCATGCCCGCCCAGATGTGATGCGCGCCGCCGTAAAGGGTCGCGGGTCCTCGCCTCTAAAAATTCTAGGCGTCACCGTGCTCACCTCGCTGGACCAAAATGCACTCAAAGCCATTGGCTATAATGATAATGCGGAGAGCTTGGTGATGCGGCGGGTCGAGCAGGCGCTTGAGGCGGGCATTGACGGGGTTGTGTCCTCGCCGCTTGAGGCCGCCGCTATTCGCGCTTTTGTGCCGGATCATTTTTTGGTGGTCACCCCCGGCGTGCGGCCGAAAGGCGCTGATGCGGGAGATCAAATGCGGATTGCGACTCCTGCCAGCGCATTGAAATCAGGCGCCACCCATCTCGTGATTGGGCGGCCGATTACGCAAGCCAAAGACCCGCGCGCCGCCGCGCAAGCAATTGCTGCAGACATGTCTGGGATATGAGTCCAGGCAATAAAAAACCCGCTCTCGAGAGAGCGGGTTTTATCAAGAGTTCTGAAGAGAATTAACCGCAGCTACGACGACCTCGGTTTGTGCCAAATCCGCCATAACGCGAATAATGTGTCACTGTGTGACAAGGCGATGTATAAGGGACCGCGACAGGCACCGGATAACGCACATAAACCACTGGGCGGACGACGCGGTAGAAAGTTGTCTGCGGAACAGGTCTTACAACATTATAGCAGCCAACAACCTGACCTTCGCCGTTGTCATGAACGTTCACAGGACAATTCGTCGCTTGCAATCTTTCATTGAAGCCAAGACCAGGAACAGAGGCCGGAGAGCCTGTGAAACTAATTGTGCTTGGGTCTGAATAGGTCTCGCTAATAGACCCAGTTCCGTAAGTTCTGTCGGCTTCAAAGGAGCTTAATGTCGAAAAGCTCTGCGTAGGTGCAAATTGCGACGCAGAAGAAAACTGAGTTGCAGACGTATGACCTGTCCAGCTTGAAATAGGCTGTACGGATGATCCTGTTTGACCGCAATATAATCCGTTCCCGCAATTAGCAGATGCTACCCCTGCGAGAGATAAAGTCGCGGCAGTTGCGGCGACAGTTTTAAAAAATCGGGAAACCATAACCCACCTCATAAAATTCAATTGCGCCGAAAAATAGCGCTTCACTTCAGTACACTAGCAATCCCCGTGCCAAGAATACGAATCGATTCCCGTTACACGCGAATTCATTTCGGCCCCGTTTTAAAAAAGCCCTATCTCTATAGGTAAAGAGATAGGGCTTCGTCCCACACACTTAAGGTGATTAGACTTTACCTGATCCAGCGACCCGGTGCATTTTGACCATAACGTCCAGCTGGCAGGCTCACATTTTGGCAGCCATGTTGAACAGCGACAGGCACTGGCACAGGGACACCGACTACAGGGCGGACAGTCTGCCGCGGTAATTGACGCTTACAAATGACTTGCGTGGCAGCCGTGCTGCCAAAGCTTGTCGGTCCAGAGACCTTTTCCCAATAGGTTCCATCGGGGGCTACGGATGAGCCATAGGCTCCCGCGAAAGGTCCGGATTGTTGTAAGACAGGCGTACCTGGCTGACCAAAACTTGGTCCGCCGCGTGTTGGGGCGAGCGCGAAGCCGCCTCCACCAAATTGATTTCCGGCAAATTGACTTCCGCCAAATTGAGTGCCGCTAAATTGCGTGCCAGTAAACTGAGTTGATCCAAAAGACTGCTGAATGCTAGGCTGCTGAGAAATCAGGCCAAGATGCGGCGCTGTGCCTGTTCCGGGAACCACGACATCCTGCGGACGTGTTTGGCCGCTATCTAAAACTTGTTGCGCCGCCGCTGGGTCGCGAACAACTCTTGAGGTCGGCAAATAGGCCACGCCAGGCACAAGCGACGCGTCGCCATATGTGCGCGATTCGAATTTTGAAGGATCATATCCGCCGCCAGTGCGAACGACGACAGGGGCCGCAGGCGCTTGAATAATTGGCGCTTGAAAAACGGGGGCCTGAATAACAGGCGCCACAGGCTGGACTAAGGCCGGAGCGCCAGCATTTTGACGACAATATGTCGTGCTGGACGGATGACATCCGCCTGTAAAGCCAGACGGCGCATCAGAGAGGGACGCTGTTGGTCCGAGGCCATGAACGCGTGTGATTGACACATTTGGCGCGCGCTGGAAATTTACAGAGCGCAAATGCCCCAAGGGATTTTCGTTCCGAATTGTCATGGGTCCAAATTCCGGCGCATAGCTTGGCAGAACATGTACAGGCGTCGCGCAATTTCCATTAAAGCAATTACCGCCAGCAAAAGCGGGTGCGGCCAAAAGACCTGCAGACAAAGCGCCCAAAAGGGCTTTCGAAATTAATTTGGTTGGCATGTGCCACTCCCACGTCACAAGGGTGGGAGAGGATCTCCGCACCGGTCAAAAATTCTGGTCCAGTGCCAATTTCGCAAGGGATTACTTAAAAATCATAAGTAATGCCGCCGCGTTCCCAATCGCCATAACGTGTGGGCTCGACACCTTTCGGTCCGCCTTTTTCCGGTTCGAGGGATACAGAATTGCCGTTTTTCTTACGGCGCACTTCTGCTTCAGCTAAGGCCCGCTTTGCAGCAGGGCTCAAAACTTTCTTTGGGGTCTTAGCCGTATCATTTGTCGTTTCGCTCATAGCGAGACAACATATGGGCCGGACCCCTTCCCGTCAAACGCGCAAATTGCCGCCCGATTTGCAAAGTGATACAGCAACAGCGATAAGATTCAGTGAATCCCGCGTTTCCAAAATATTTACCATAATTTTTTTAAGCCGCACGCGCTTCAACTCAAAATAAAGCCAAATGAGCCGCCGCTTTTGGCGCTGAGGCGAGCGCGAAGGCAGCAGGGTTAGGCTGCCCGGTAAATGGACGATATCAGCGCGCCGTCATCTTGAGATTTAGCGGCGGAGGCCGCAATCTGCGCAGGCAGGGTTAGGGTGAAGATTGAGCCTTCACCAAGGCTGGAGGTGACAGAGAGCTCGCCGTTCATGGCTTGCGTCAATTTACTCGAAATCGCGAGACCCAGGCCTGTGCCGCTATAATAGGTTTCAGAACTTTTCTGCGCTTGCGTAAATTTCTCGAAAATCGTTTCAAGTTGTTCCGAGTGAATGCCAATGCCTGTATCCGTCACGGAAATTGTAATTTGCGCGATATTCCCGCTCACCGAACCACCCACCTCTATCGTGACAGAGCCTTGCTTGGTGAATTTCACCGCATTGCCGATTAAATTCATTACAATCTGCCGGACGCGTTTCGTGTCTAGGACAAGATATTTCGGGAAATCGGGATCATATTTATAATCAATGGCAATATTCCGGTCTTGCGCATTTGGCATTAATAAGTGGACGATATCCTGAATCGTCTCGTCTAAATCACAGTCCTTATAGATTAATGTCAGCTTATCCGCTTCTATTTTGGAAAAGTCTAAAATGTCATTGATGAGGTCAAGCAGCGTATTGCCCGAGCGTTTAATGATATTCAAATAGGTCTTTTGTTGCCGCGAAAGAGGCGTTCTCTCGAGCACTTGCGCCATGCCCAACACGCCGTTCATCGGGGTTCTGATCTCATGACTCATATTGGCCAGAAAGTCGCTTTTTGCCTGATTGGCGACATGCGCCTCCATCTCACTCTTTCTAAGCTTTTTCTGGCTTTTTCGTAGGTTCCGCAAAAGCCATGATAAAAATAAACCAAAAAGACAGAGCGAAAAAATCGCGATAAGCATGAATTTATTTATACTTTGGCTATGGTTTAGCTCGTGGTGCAAATGCACCATTTCCTGATGGTTTTTTAAGGCGGATACCTCGATATCATTCAATTTAGACCGGGTGGCCGAAATGGCGTCTTGGCGTTTTGTTTCCAATTCATAGAGCTCTTTATACCAATGGGCGGAGCCTTGATGTTGACCGAGTTTTTCTAAGGTCATGGCATATTCTAAAAACAGGGTGCGTTTTAGACCCAGATTATTGTCATTTTTTGCGAGCCCAATACCCATTTTCAGATGCTCGGCGGCACTCTGATAATTCCCCGCCAAAAAATCTGCACAGCCGATAATCCGGTGACTTACCGCTGTTAAATAAGTCTGATTGAGCGCTTTATTGGCCTCTTGGACTTTTTTGCCCATCTTCCGCGCTTGGTTAAAATCACCTGAGAGCAGATAGGCGCGGCCGCGATTTGCAAAGTTTAAAGCGCGCGCTTTTTTGACGGCTTTGTCTGATGGGTCCTTGGCTTCTAGCGCCTTTGCAGCTTCATTCAAATATATCAGGGCGTTTTCGCCGTCTCCCAATTTATTATAGAGATAGGCAATCTCGTTAATTGCATCGGGTCGCCAATCATTAATTTCTTGAATGTCCTTAAAAACAGGATCATTCATGACCGATAAGGCCAGATTTAAGGCGCGCTGATAATCTGACGTTTCAATGTGGACCTCAATGAGGGACTTTTTGATAATGAAATTCAGGTAATTATTTTTGGGGTTATCATATAGGCCAAAGCGCAATTTTTGGATGATGTCATAAGAGATGCCTAAATTATCGGTTTTCGCCAAAGATTCGACAATTTGATACATGGTGTCGCCATATTCGACATCCGACGGGAAGGACTCTCTTGGATGATCGGCGTAAATTTTTGCTGCATGTTCGGCAGCAGTCGATGGCTCGCCGATTTTTGCTAAGGAGTCTAGCTTGTAGAGATCGAGCTGAACACGGAACATTTTAGGCGCCGCCCCATCAAGGGAGTCGATAATCTTGTCAATTTCGACGATTAACTCTGGTGACCGAAGAAGGGGGTAAAGCTCAGATTTTACGGTCGCAATGTCATAATTATGGGGCGCGGTTAAGGACGCAGCAAAGCCGCCGCGAAGCTCCGCCGCATGGGCAGGGAGCCCGCTCGCAAAACTGCAGAGCAGGCCCGCGCATAAGCCAGTGCATAAAACTGCCTTAACTGGCTTTGGTAATCGCGCTTTGCGTGTGCCGAGGGCCATTTTCCCGCCTAAAATATTATCACCCTTTGAAATCAATAGGCCAAAAGAGCGTTTTTTCACTTAAAGTTGAGGGTTAATAATTCCTTTTACCCGTGCCTTGCGCACCCATATTGGGCGCGTCCTTTATTAAAAGGCAGCTGCGAAAACCCTGCGGCTTTGACAAACAAGCCCGGCAAATATCTCGCCTTTCTCGCTCACATCCCTTATGCGCCGCCTATGAACGAGCCTGACCCTATCTCCCGGCAATCCGGTAAAGCCCAGCGCGATGCGCGGTTACCCGATTCCGTGAAAGCGCGGCGCTGTGCAGCGCTGGCCGTCATGGATGTGAGCGCGAACGGCACCGCGTTAGAGCTCGCTCTGGCGGGGACCGATGATTATGCGGGTTTAGAGCCGCGGGACCGAGCCTTTGCCCGCGCGATTGCCGCGACAGTCTTTCGGCGGTCTGGCCAAATTAAAGCGGTCCTCAAGCCTTTTGTCCGCAAAGCCCCGACGGCGCCCGTTCAAGCGGTATTGCGAACCGCCGTTGCCCAGATTGTCTTTATGGAGGTGCCGCCTCATGCAGCGGTCAGCGAAAGCGTGGAGGTATTGAAGTCTCGCAAGACAACACAAGGCTTTGCGAATTTTGCTAATGCTGTTTTGCGGAAAGTCGTGGAGGAGGGCAAAAAAATCGCGGCCGCGACCCCGCCAAAAGCCAATATTCCGGGCTGGATTCGCGGGGAATGGGAGCGCAGCTATGGCAAAATCCCCATGACGAAAATCGCTGTGCAATTGATCAAAGACCCTGGTTTGGATTTGACAGTGACTCAGAACCGAGAAGACCTTGCTGCCGCGACAGGCGGGACGCCTGTTGGTCAGCAGAGCCTGCGCTTAAAATCCATTGGTGATGTGACGGCGCTCCCTGAATTTGAGGCAGGTAGCTGGTGGGCGCAAGACCTAGCAGCGGCGCAGCCTGCCCAAATTTTAATGCGTCAATTCAGTGACTTAAAGGATGTGAGGGTCTTGGATATGTGCGCGGCTCCCGGAGGGAAAACGCTGCAAATGGCTGCCGCGGGGATGAATGTCACAGCGGTCGATAAATCGGGCGGTCGTCTGAAGCGTTTGGAAGAAAATTTGGCGCGAACCAAGCTGAGCGCAACTGTCATTCAAAAAGATGCCTTAGAGCTAGAAGCCGAGCCGTTTCCAGCTGTGCTTTTGGACGCGCCTTGTTCTGCGACAGGCACATTTCGGCGTCATCCCGATGTTTTGCATAACCGTAGCCCTAAATCCGTCGCAGATTTGGTGCGTTTGCAAGACAAGCTTTTGCCCAAAGCCGCGAGTTTAACCGCGCCGGGCGGCGTTTTGGTCTATGCTGTCTGTTCCTTACAGCCAGATGAAGGATTGCCCAGAATCATGAAGTTTCTGGAAGAGGTGCCCGATTTTTGCCTTATTCCGATTTTATCCCTTCCCGGTCTGGATTTACCGCCTGCACGTTTTGAAGGCGGCGTGGTTCGGACTTTGCCCTGTGACTTGCCCAAATCAGGCGGGTTAGATGGCTTTTTTATCGCGGCACTTCGCCGCAAACTCTGATATTTATCAGGTTTTTACCTGATTTAAAGGTCTCGCGGTAATAGCCCGTTAACCTCAATATGGTCCAATCTTTGCAGGACCTGCGGTCAGATGTATCAAAATGGGAGGCTCATATGAGCACGACAAGACTTTTCCGGGCCGGATTAATCGCCTCAGTGGGCATTGCCGGACTAACGCTAACGGCTCAAGCGCAAAGTCGCTATGGGAATATTTATGATTATGAAAGCGGCCGTAGCTGCGGTCAGGCTTGTGCGCCTGCTGCGCCTATCGCGACACAAGCCCCGGCACGTTACGGCGCGCCTGTGGCAGCGCCCGTCTATAGACCTGCACCTGTTTATAACCCCGCGCCAGTTTATGTAGATTGTGTTACTGCGGGTACATGTGCTCCGCAGCCACAGACTGTTTATACAGCGCCGACACAAACTTACACAGCGCCAGCTCAGACATATACGGCCCCCGTGCAGTCATATTCTAGCGCAACAACCTACTCCAGCCCAGTATCATCTGAGCCTGTAAACTGCCCAGCTGGTACATCGCTACAGTCTGATGGCACCTGTCTTCAGAGCGGATCAAGCTCGTCATTCTCTACTGGCACAACTTATTCTTCTGGATCCTCAACAACTTACTCGACGCCGTCATATTCAACGACGTCTTCTGAGCCTGTAAGCTGTCCAGCTGGCACAACGGCGCAATCCGACGGAACTTGCCTCCAAGGGTCTAGCTCTTTCTCAACTGGCAGCTCTGATTTCTCATCTAGCACGTCTTACCCGACGACAAGTGAGCCTTCCTACTCCTCTGGTACATCTTATGCAGGATCGACATCTTCGTCTTTCCCGGCAGATTGCCCGGCTGGCACGACAGCTCAATCTGACGGCACTTGCCTGCAAGGTGGTTCAAGCGCATTTACTGGCTCCTCTGTTGAAATTTACACAGGCGACGCGTCTTCAACGACAACCACGACACCGTCTTACGGATATAGCAGCGACGGATCATATGGTTCAGACTATCTGCCAATCCGCAAGTAAGGCCTATAGCTAAGCGCCTCATCGCGCGATGAAAATTCAACCTGCTTCTCTCTGGGGAGCAGGTTTTTTTGTGTCTAAAATCGGCGGTTTCTAAAGCGCTGCGCGGCTTGCGACTCCTGCCGCAACCCGTTAAGTAGTTATCATGAAAGATAAAGTGCTTATTTCCCCGTCAATACTCTCCGCTGATTTTGCGGCGTTGGGACAGGCTGTTGCTGACATAGATGCGGCGGGGGCGGACATGATTCATATTGATGTGATGGACGGACATTATGTGCCCAATTTGACAATTGGCCCGAATGTTGTGAAGGCTTTAAGGCCGCATTCCAAAAAACCCTTTGATGTCCATTTAATGATCTCGCCAACGGAAATTTTGGTCCCTATGTTCATTGATGCGGGCGCAGATTATATCACGGTCCATCCTGATGCTGGGCCGCATTTACACCGCACGCTCCAATCTATTCGGGCCGCAGGGGTGAAAGCCGGTATTGTGTTAAATCCAGGCGCGCCTGTAGAGCAGGTCGACCCTGTTATCGATTTGTGTGATCAGATTATGATTATGAGCGTAAACCCGGGCTTTGGCGGTCAGTCCTTTATTACCTCCCAGCTTGAAAAAATCGCGGCTGTTCGGGCTAAAATTGACGCGCATATTGCAGGGGGCGGCCAAGATATATTGTTGCAAGTTGACGGCGGGGTGAACCCCGTCACGGCGAAGGCCTGTATTGCGGCGGGGGCCGCATCCCTTGTTGCGGGCTCAGCTGTTTTTAAAGGGCCCGGAACTTATGCAGAAAATATAGCGGCTTTGCGCGGCGGCTCTGCGGCTAAGGCAGCCTAATAAAGACCATGGGGAAGTCCGGCCATCCTTCGACGCTCTCTCGCGTCCGCACGCCGAAGACGGCCCTAATGGCGGCTACGCAATATGCGGGCCGGATTTTAACCCATCGCCCGAAAGCAAAATTACCTAGCCGCGCTCAAGCGCCGTTTCATACCGCGCAATCGCCTTTGACATTAGGGAATGCGAAAAATGCGGATGCCTTGCTGGCGGGGCAATTTAATTTTTCCAGTCAATATTTGGATGTCGGTCCGTGGACGAGCCCCGCGCCCTCGCGCCGTTTTTCGGGATGGCTCCATGAATTTGGCTGGATGCAAGATTTGGTGGCGGGCGGCACCGAGGCGCATCACGCGAAAGCGCGTATCTTTGTTGATGATTGGATAGAGGTTTTTGGACGGGGGAACGCCTTTGCTTTTGAGCCCGCGCGCTTGTCCCATCGTTTATTTAATTGGTTATCGCTTTGGTCTCCAACGCTGTCTACGCCGGGCATGGAAGGCCTTGATTTAAGCTTGGCCGCGAAAGCCCAGGTCTTGGAACGCCGGCGGGCAAATATTATGCGCCAGCTCACGGCTTTGCGCGGGTCTATAAAAGCGGTGCCGCCGGGATTACCGCGGCTAACGGCGGGCTGTGCATTAGCGCTTGGCGGCGCACGTATCTCAGATAGAAAGTCGCAGTTTTTAGAACGAGGCCTCGATTTATTGGATGTTGAACTGCCGCTGCAAATTTTACCTGATGGCGGACATATTAGCCGCTCACCTGAAGCCACAGCCAAGACGCTTGGCGAGCTCCTAACACTAGATACAATTTTGGACGCGCGCGGGCTGGAAGGCTCCCGCGAATTATCGCGGGCGATTGATCGCCTTGCGCCCATGGTGGCTTTCTTTCGCCGTTCCGGCGGTGAGCTTGCGCCGTTTCACGGCGGGGGGGAATGTCACCATAAAAAAATAAGCGCGCTTATAAAGGCCGCGCCGGGGAGTCCAAAGCCATTTGGATATGGTCCGCATGTTGGATTTCAGCGCCTAGAAGCGGGCGGCACGGTTGCCCTGATAGATACAGGTGAAGCCCCGCCGCGCCCCTTTGATACCAAGGCGCATATGGCGCCGCTTGCCCTAGATATATCGACGGAGGATGGACCCTTAATCACAAGCTGCGGATTTAATTCGGAACAGCCAGAAAATTGGGCGCAGCCTATTCGTGCGGCCGCCGCCCATTCCACTTTGGTGTTAGATAACCGCTCGCCAGGGAAGTTGCTCAAAAGCGAGTGGAAGCGCCGCGTGGTGGGCGCTGCCGTCGACTGCGTGGCAGGACCCGTCAAAGCTACCCGCAAAGAACAAGGCTCGGGTAAATGGCTCGAAAGTCATCATGAGGGCTATATGGGAACTCATGGTCTCTCCCATCGCCGCCGCCTCTTCATGCCGCCGGAGGGCGATGATGTGCGCGGGGAAGATAGTTTATTCGCGCCTATGGGCTTTATTCCTTTTCGCCGCGATGAAGTGCCTTTCGCCATTCGTTTCCATGTTCATCCCAAGGTCCGCGTGAGCCTATCGCAAGATAATGCCTCTGCCCTTTTGGTTGTCGACGGCCGCGCTGGCTGGCGGTTCCGCACCGACGGGGGTCAGGTGGTGTTAGAAGATTCCGTTTATTTAGCTATTGGCACCGCGCCCGTGAAAACGCAGCAACTCGTTATCTATGGCAGTGCTTTTTGCGATAGCGATGGGGAAAGCCGGTCTAACCGTGTGCGCTGGTCTTTCCGAAAATTAAAACCTGCCAAAGACCGCAATCCGAAAAAGCCAACCCAAACGGATATTGAAGCTGCGGCTTCAACGGACTCAAATGCGGGTGAGGCGGCGTCATGAGTAACGCGGCCCTAAATAAATCTGCGCTAAATAAATCTACTCTGAGTAAATCTACTGGGTCTAACTTCGATATGCGGCGAAGTTTCGCCCTCATCGGAATAGATGTGTTTTTTGCCTTGGCCTCTATGATGATGGTTGTGCGTTGGCGCCTCGATTGGGCCAACCAGCCTGTCCTTGGCAATATTGATCATAAATCTGCTTATATTGCAGGGGCGGCGACCCTTTTGGTCTGGGTTATATTGCGGCAAGACCGCGCGATTTGGCGTTTTACGACATTGGATGATTTTCGGCGAATAAGTGTTGGGATTGCCGCCGTGGCCATGATTGTTCCCCTGATTTTACTTTTCTTTTTTGACCGGGCCAATCATTTTCCGCGCACTGCGCCCTTCCTGTTTGCGGCGATGTTTTTTGGCTTGATTATCGTCTCGCGCGTGATTTCAATGTTGCTTCAAAATGGGGATTTTCGCGCCTTATTCCGGGCGCGCTCAACTTACGGCCAAGACGCGCTTTTAGTTGGCCCTGCCCCGCATTTATATAATTATCTTATTGAGCGTGCACGCAAAGGCGGGGCGGGCACAAAACAGCATATGGGATTTAACCCTGTCGGCTTAATCGAAACCACGGGGCTTTATGAGGGCCGAACCATCCGGTCTGTTCCCATACTCGGCGGGCTGGATGCCTTACGCGGGATTTATTTGAAAACCACGGGACGACAAGCCAAACCGCTCCAGATTATTGCGGTTGACCCCTCTCCAGATCGCCGCGAGACCGCAAAATTAGTTAAAGTCGCAGCCGAGCTTGGCGCGCCGTTATCTCGCCGCTCTTCGGATGTAAGCCAAGGGCTGACGACTTTTGAGGCGGCAGATTTAATTGGGCGGGATATGCGTATGCTCGACCTCGCGCCGGTCAAGGATATGTTTGAAGGCCGCGTTGTGCTTGTTACGGGGGCCGGCGGCTCTATTGGCTCCGAGCTATCCAAACAAATTGCGCAGCTCAACCCGTCAAAATTGATCCTCGTCGACCACTCTGAGTTTCATCTTTATAATCTTGAGAAAAGCCTTACGCCCTTTCACGCTGAAGATGACGAAAAATGTTGGATGACATTTTTGGGCGACGTTAGAAATCGTCCGAGGATGCAGGAGATTTTTGCCGTCAATCGCCCCGAAATTGTGCTGCATGCTGCGGCGTTAAAACATGTACCTTTGGGTCAGAAAAACCCACTTGAGGTTTTGCGCACCAATGTGATGGGGACCTGTCATGTGCTGGATATGTGCGAAGCTTATGATGTGTCCCATTTCATTTTGGTCTCCACAGATAAGGCCGTGAACCCCGTTAATATGATGGGCGCGTCAAAGCGGATTGTTGAGATGATGACCTTAGCTCGCCAAGCCGCGCTGCCGGAGCTGCAAGCCTCTTGCGTGCGGTTTGGCAATGTCTTGGCGTCCAATGGCTCTGTCGTAAACCTGTTTGAAGAACAAATTGCTATGGGCGGTCCCGTCACAGTGACCCACCCTGAGGTCGAGCGTTATTTCATGATGCTCGAAGAGGCCGCCGCCCTTGTCCTGCAATCGGCGGCTTTGGGGGCTAACCGCCGCGAGGCCTCAGAAGACGGGCATGACGCGGAAGGCAGCATCTATGTTTTGGAAATGGGCGAGCCGGTCAATATTGCCCGCCTCGCGCGCCAGCTTATTCGCTTGCGCGGTAAGGTTCCGGATGTCGATATTGAAGTACGCTTTACGGGTCTTCGCCACGGCGAAAAATTGACCGAGATTCTCGCCTATAAGGAAGAGGATTTGGCGCCGACGGAGGTCGACGGCATTCAGATTTGCAACCACATTGTGCTCCACCCCGCCGCTGTGCTTAAGCAAACAAAAACACTTGTCCGCGCTTTGAATACGCGTGACCGCGCCGCTATCCGTAAATCTATTGCCCAGCTTGTTCCGGGTTATGATCCGGCCCATTTATTAGACGAGCCGGAGCTTGCTATTATTTCCAATTTTGAAGATGTGGCGGATGTTGCAAATGATGTGGATGACGGCACGGGGACTGAGGGCTGACTATAGAAACCTGCGGCGCGCCGTGATAGGCGGCGGTTGATTTTCCATGACCCAGATAGGGACCACTGTCATGCCCGCACCTAATCCTGATTTACCCGCTTTTGATCCGGCGCGGCTTGCGCCTATTAAACGCGCGTTGATTTCCGTTTCGGATAAATCGCGCTTGATAGATCAAGCGAGGGCTCTGCATACGCGCGGCGTCAAACTCGTCTCTACGGGCGGCACGCACCGCGCGATCGCCGCGGCCGGCATCCCCGTCAAAGATGTGAGCGAGCTGACGAAATTTCCTGAAATGATGGATGGCCGCGTCAAGACATTGCACCCCATGGTGCATGGCGGGCTCTTGGGGGACCGCGATCTCGCGTCTCATAAAGACGCCATGCATGACCACGGCATTCTCTCTATCGATTTGCTTATCGTCAATCTCTACCCTTTTGAACAGGCGGTCGCGGGCGGCGGCAGCTATGAGATGTGCGTCGAGAATATCGACATTGGCGGACCCGCTATGATCCGCGCCGCAGCCAAGAACCACGCCCATGTGGCCGTTTGTACGGACGCCGATGATGTGGATGCGGTCCTAGCTGATATGGATGCAAATAACGGCCAGACCTCTGGTACATTACGTCAAAGCCTAGCGGCGAAAACCTATGCGCGCTCGGCTGCTTATGACGCGGCGATTGCGAATTATTTCGCAGGCATCGTCAGCGGCACGCCCGCTTACCGCGCGCAAGGGGGCTCGCTCAAGCAAGAGCTACGTTACGGCGAAAACCCGCATCAGACAGCGGCCTTTTATTCGGATGGCTCTAACCGCCCCGGCGTTTCCACGGCGGAGCAACTGCAAGGCAAAGCGCTGTCCTATAACAACATCAATGACACGGACGCCGCCTATGAGCTTGTCGCAGAATTTGGCGATACGGCAAAAGGCGATAAGCCCGCCGTCGCAATTATCAAACATGCCAATCCTTGCGGTGTTGCCGTGGCCGATGATTTCATCACCGCCTATAAAAATGCGCTGGCCTGTGACCCTGTGTCTGCATTCGGCGGAATTGTGGCGCTGAACGGCAATCTCGACGCAAAGACGGCCAAGGAAATCGTCAAGGTCTTTACCGAAGTCGTCATCGCACCTAGCGCCGATGAAGACGCCGTGGCTGTGTTCAAGAAAAAGAAGAACCTGCGCCTCTTGATTGCGGGCGGCTTGCCGGATGTGAATGCGCCGTCCCTGACCCAGCGTAATGTGGCGGGCGGGATTTTGGTGCAGAACCGTGATAATGGGTCGGTGGCCGATGATGATTTAAAAGTCGTCACAAAGCGCGCGCCAAGTGCGGCTGAAATGGCAGACCTGCGCATGGCGTGGAAAGTCGCGAAACATGTCAAATCTAACGCGATTATCTATGTCAAAGACGGCGCAACGGCGGGCATTGGTGCGGGCCAAATGAGCCGCATTGACAG